>CAJWCX010000056.1 GCA_913031405.1 uncultured Flavobacteriales bacterium
ATTACTGGACAAAAATAACATCAGTGTTAAAGCAATTGATAAATTAAATTTCATTATTTTTTACTGTTTTGATAAAAGTTTTAACATTTTCTGGATGAATATCTGGATAAACGCCGTGGCCCAAATTTACAATATGCCGATGACTTTTAAAAGCTTTCAGCATGTTTAAGGTTTCGGATTCAATCCGCTGATGAGATCCGTATAGAACACAAGGGTCTAGATTGCCTTGCAAGGTTTTATTTTCACCACACAATACACGCGCATTATCCATATCCATATTCCAATCCAAACCTATTGTTGTACACGATAGATTCATTAAATTTTCTAAAGAGCTGTAGGCCCCTTTTGAGAAAACGGTGAACGGGCCTTGAAAGGCTGCTACAATTTGTTTGATATATTTCATTCCAAATTCTTGATACTGTTCGTGACCCAATATCCCTGCCCATGAATCAAAAAGTTGCAAGGCATCTGCCCCAAACTTTTTTTGAGCTTTTAAATATTCAATCGTAACATCTGTGATAGCTTGTAGCAATTCATGTGCCAATATCGGATTAGTATACAATAATTTCCGTGTTTGAGAAAAGGTTTTGGAACCTGATCCTTCCACCATATAACACAATATGGTCCATGGCGCACCTGCGAATCCAATGAGGGGCACACGTCCGTTTAAAGCCTTCTTTGTGATGGCAATAGCTTCAAGGACATAAGCCAAACGATCTTCAACATCAATTTTTATATCGAGTTTTGAGAGATCTGAATCAGTTCGAATGGTGTGTTCAAACCAGGGACCTTTTTTTTCAATCATTTGATAAGTCAACCCCATCGCATCAGGAACCACCAAAATATCTGAAAAAATAATGGCCGCATCCACATCCAATAAGTCGATGGGTTGTACTGTGACTTCGGCAGCCAATGCTGGTGTTTCAGCCAATTCCTTAAAACCAGATACACTGTCCCGAACTGCTCGGTATTCAGGTAGAATTCTACCCGCCTGGCGCATCAACCATACAGGGTAACGCTCTATAGCTTCTCCCCTCGACGCTCGCAGATATATATCGTTTTCTAATTTCATGAGATGCAAATATAAAAAGGAATCTTCACCATTCGATGCTTGGCAATTGATTGCCTCTCAAATAACTGTTTGCTTGGCTAAAATGCTTACAACCAAAAAAACCTCGATAGGCAGACAAAGGAGAAGGGTGCACTGATTTGAGCACCAAATGTTTCGAGGAGTCAATCCACTGCTCTTTAACCGCTGCTTTCGCACCCCATAGCAGAAAGACGACATATTCCTTTTCGGACGACAAGCGCTCAATAACCCGATCGGTGAAAATTTCCCAACCCAATCCCTTATGACTGTCAGGCTTTCCTTCCTCCACTGTTAAAACAGTATTAAGAAGCAAAACACCCTGCCTCGCCCATCTCACCAAATTTCCGTTTTCTGGAACAGGTTTTCCCAAATCATCAGCGATTTCTTTGAAAATATTGTTCAAGCTCTTTGGAAACGGTTTGACCTCATCGTTAACCGAAAAAGAAAGGCCGTGGGCATGTCCTCTTGTGGGATAGGGATCTTGTCCAATAATCACCACCTTAGTGTTTGGAAAAGTACACAGCTCAAAGGCCCTAAAGATTTCACATCCTTTTGGAAAAACCGCTCCCTTATTTTGAGTATAACAATCTTTAACCTTTGCCGTCAGTTTTGTGAAATAAGGCTTTTCAAATTCCTGCGATAGGACTGCTTTCCATGAGGCCTCAATGTTTACACTCATTTTAAATCAATTAGGGCAGTCCAAAGAGAAATGGCACCTTTATCCATTCTTGGCCAAACGGGTCGAATCACGTTATTTCGGGCCACAATATTGAGGTAATCACCAAAAAAAACAGAGGCATTGGGTTCAAATGGTTTTTCTGAAATGACCGTCTCGATAAAGCTTTCTCCAGCATCCTTACTAAACGACCAGGCCACATCTGTGAGTTTGGAGCTCCGGTCTTTCTTGTAGTAGACAAAATGGAGGTATCCGTTACTTGGATCTACAGTTAGCCAGGTTAAAAAATGATTCCATTTGGTACTTGTAGAATGAACCTCTTGAGGGCTGCTCCAAGTCTTTCCATCGTCCGTAGATTTAGAGAACATGACATCTGTTTGTCCTGTTCTTTCATTTTGTACAGTCCAATTCAAATAAAGATTGCCAAAATGAGGAGAGGATTCTGAATGATCACTCACAAAAACGGGAAGACCGTTTGCACGAAAGAAATCAGGAACCTCAATGTTCCATCCGCCCTCATGGTCGAAAAGTTTGACCTCTTCCTTTAACCAGGTTTCTCCCTTGTCCTTTGACACTTGAAACATTAAACCCTTTGGACCTGACCAAACGACAAAAAGCTCACCATTTCTCCCCAAAGCGGGTACGGCACCCTCTACCGTATTGTCTCCGTCCAAACAATCACCTCCAAACCGCGAAATGCGTTTGGGCGAGCTCCATGTATTTCCATTATCCAATGATTTTGAAAAGACAATAATCGAACTGTCTTTGGGGTCCGCAGAATCGTATTCATCAAATTGTGTCCAGGTCATGTAAATGACATCTGTTTTGGGATCAATAACCATCCAGTGCTTGTCTTGTACTTTTGCTCCATTGGGTGCTGGAGCTGTTCCATCATTGAATTTGGCATCTATTTTTTCTGCTTTTTGACAAACAATTCGATCCAGATGCGTGGTCTTTTTATAGGAGGCCAAATGAAAATAAAAAACATTTCCCTTTCCATTGAATTTCAAGACCGGATCACCGTATACCCCGTATGAGCTTTTCATTTGTTTGGAGGTCCATGTTTTTCCACCATCCTTGGAGTAATGATAACCGTCCAGAATCGATCCCACAGCTAAATAATCGGTGTTGGTAGGATGCATGTCAATGGATGGCTCACAGCCGCCATACGGATAACCACCTTTAACCAAAGGAATTTGTACATTTTTATATTGGCTACATGCCGTTGAAGCGGCAATTACAAATAGAATACTGAGGATTCTAACGCAGCCAGTAATTGAATAGTTTGGATTTATCATTTGTTTTGTTCAAAAAGAATTTGGGTTTGAATCTATTGGTCATGATGAAATCTACCGAAAATAAGATGTCATCTCTTGAGATCACCAACTGAAGCTCTTCTCCTTCCTCAAGACCTCTCATTACGCCTTCAATATCAGATCGATCAACACGATAACCATTGCAACCAATGATTTCATCATTGACACTTAAGCCAGCGTCTTCGGCAGCCGAATTGGAACGAATGGATTTAATGATTGTTTTACCCCCTGAATTGCTCAGTGCAGCCCCAAAATCGGGAAAAGTAGAGCTGGCATCTTCAACATCCACACCCATTTCACCAAAAATAGCAGCATAAGGAGGAATCTCTGTTCCATTGATATAGCGCGCATAAAAATCATCCAAATTTCTTCCCACAAAAGACTCCAATTCTTTTTTGAATTCATTGGAAGTAAACCCACGGTTCTTTTTGACATGAAAATTGGCATACAGGCTTTGCATGAAATCATCCAGACATTTTTTACCTCGGTGTTTGTTAATGATCATTACATCGAGTAAAGCAGCAATAACAGATCCTCTTGAATAATAGGACATGCTTGTATTTGCGCTATTCTCATTAGGTCTGTATGCTTTAACCCAAGCATCAAAGCTCGCGTGAGCCAAGGGCTGTACTCGAGAACCCACAGAGCCCTCCACATAATTGATGGCACTTTCAATTTTACCAAGCATCTGATTTTGGGTATAGTACCCTGCTCGCAATAAAATCAGCTCATCATAATAAGAGGTAAAACCTTCCATAACCCATAACAAATCGGTGTAATTTTCCTGATTGTAATCAAAAGGACCCAACTCCAAAGGTCGAATGCGCTTTACATTCCACAAGTGGAAATACTCGTGTGCCACAAGATTGAGGAATTTTAAATAATTGGGGCCTCCATACGTCCATCTGTTAACGCTCAAGGTTGTTGAATTTTTGTGCTCCAAACCTCCTTGGCCATTGACCACATTGTGAATGATAAATAAATAATCTTCGTTCGGATTTTGTCCAAACACTTTGGTTTCCTCTTCGATGATTTTTGCCATGTCACGCTTCAAATCCGGAATCGAATAATTACCGTCTCCATAAATAGCTACCGTATGGTTAACGCCTGCAGCTTCGAAATCAAATACCTCCTGATTTCCAATTTCTATGGGGCAGTCCACCAAATGGTCATAATGAGTATAGGTGTAGGTGAATTCATTTTTGTCTGAAGGCAGCGCTGTAGAAACCACTGAAAAACCTTCATAGGGCAGCACCTCAAGTATTCCGTTTACATTCAGATGGTCCTCCACAAACATAAACACACCACTCCCACTTACAAAACCATGAGTCAAATCCAAAAAGGATGTACGCACAGATAGCTCAAAAGCATACACCTCATATTTGACAATCACCTTACTTTTTTTGCCCTTGGTAATGGTCCATGTATTTTTCTTTTTCTTATGTACCTCTAATGGATTTCCTTTTTCATCAAAAGCTTTTACCAAATTGATGTTCTTTGAAAACTCACGCACAAGATAGGAGCCTGGAGCCCAAACTGGGAGCGAAACATCAAGGGTCTTTTCCTTAAAGTCGTTTAAGGTCATTTCCACATGAAACTGATGGTTTTGAGGTTTCGGCATGGACAACTTGTAATCGACAGACTGAGCGTGAATAAAACCGAAATATAAAAAAAGGAAAAGGCTGATTTGAATTCTCATTTTACTACAATTTTGGACGCCATATTCTGGGCTTGTTCAACCAATTCTTTCACATCATTCGTGCCATATTTGAGGGTAACTCCCATCCGTCTGTATGGACGTGTTGTGGGCTTGCCAAAAATCCGAAGCTCAGAATCAAGCGTATTCATGGCTTCCTCTAAACCTTCAAAAACGGGAGTTTCATTCGACTCTTCTGTTGCCAAAACAACAGCACTTGCGCCATTGCGGAGCAACTTCACTTCTGGAATAGGAAGCGACAAGACGGCCCGAGCATGCAGCTCAAATTCATTAAAGTTTTGGGTTTTACCTAAAGTTACCATACCCGTATCGTGTGGCCGAGGTGAAAGCTCTGAAAAATAGGCGCCTTCTGAAGTAATGAAAAATTCCACACCCCAAATACCTGCTCCACCTAGAGCAGCAGTGACTTTAGCAGCCATGTCCTGAGCCTCTTTTAGATGATCTGGATTCATGGGCATGGGTTGCCAGCTTTCTTGATAATCCCCTCGCTCTTGGCGATGACCTATTGGTGGACAAAATAAAGTAGGTCCATCGTTCTGAGTAACGGTGAGCAAAGTGATTTCATAATCAAAATCAATAAAGCCCTCTACAATGACTTCCTGAAGGTCTCCACGAGAACCTTTGCAGGCATAGGTCCATGCCTTCTCAATATCTTCCTCTGTGCGAATCACGGATTGCCCCTTACCTGAGCTCGACATTAAGGGTTTGACCACACAAGGCATTCCGCATTTATTTACGCCTTCACGTAGCTCAGCTGCATTTGTGGCATAGCTGTAAGTGGCAGTTCGCACTCCTAAATCAATCGCAGCCAAATCACGAATGGCCTTTCTGTTCATCGTATAATTGGCCGCCTTTGCACTTGGAACCACCTTTATACCTTGTTTTTCATAATCGTAAAAGCGCTCTGTTCGAATGGCTTCAATTTCGGGCACAATAAAATCAGGTTGATGCTTGGCAACGATTCGGTCGAGCGACTCACCATCAAGCATATAAATGACTTCGGATTCATGAGCCACCTGCATAGCGGGAGCATTCCGATAACTATCAACTGCAATAATGTATTGTCCGAGACGCTGGCAAGCAATAACGAATTCTTTACCGAGCTCCCCAGAACCTAAAAGGAGTATTTTTTTCATGAAAACAAAGATAATCGACTTTTATAAAAGAGCTTCTTAAAAGCAAAATTGACTTCTTTTTCCACTTTTTGACCACTAAACAAAGGAATCTACAATAATTTAATACAGAATCCACAAATAGTTTGTCAACAGATGTAATATTATTTAAAAACAGTAGTTATAAATACATAAATCCCAAACTAAAAGCCTATGCTGGAATTCACCAAAAAAATCCTACGTGGAGTAAGTTTTGATCGTCAATTGTTTCAAAAAGAATTGTCCAAATCACTTAAATGGATGACTTCAAAAGATGATCTCAAACGTCTACAGGATTGGTGTATTCATGAATTTGGGAACGTATACCCTTTGATCATTAGAAATACATTTGCACAATATACACTGCAATAGTAAGCCATTGAAATTAATGGCGACGCCATTGAAGATGCGTATTTTTGTCATTTATGAAAATGTTTCTAGCACATTTATTTAAGCTTTTTTTCAAAATCCCATTTTTAGGAGATATTTCTTTGGTGTTCATTAGAAAATATTTAAACCTCTAAATGTATTTAATGGCCTTAGCTCAATTGAAAAATATAGAGGCATCAAAATAAAGCTAAACATCCATGATTGGATCCAGCAAAATCTCTTTTTTTTAGAAAGCTATGAAGATGCAGAACTGAAAGTACTTTCCAATCACCTTAAAACTGATAGTGTTTTCATTGATATCGGTGCCAATTTTGGTCTTTATTCTTTGGTCGCTTCCCAACACATTAGTGAAAAGGGGAGTAATATTTCATTCGAACCATTTCCGGAGAATTACAAATCACTATGTACAAATCTATCCCTAAATAATTTACAAATAATTACAGCAGAAAATACAGCAGTTGGATCAGAAATAGGAACACTCAAGCTCTATTATAACAGCAAGGAAAACAACTTAGGAATGGTGAGTTATTTTCAATATCAAAACTCTGATTTTGTGACAGTTAAAAAAATTTGTCTTGATGATTACTTAAATAGTAAATCTTTGAAGACGATCACCTTTATATAGATTGACGTTGAAGGTTTTGAATATGACGTTTTGCAGGGAGTGAATCAAACATTACAACAGTATAGTCCCATTATTTTGATTGAGGTATTGGACTC
>CAJWCX010000057.1 GCA_913031405.1 uncultured Flavobacteriales bacterium
GAATCGATCTACAATAAAATTAGAGGGCTATCCCCATATCCCGGGGCGTGGTGCGCTCTTAAAAACAAAACAAAAAATAAAGTGTTTTCTTTTAAAATTTTTGCATCAAAAAAAACAAATATTACAGTACCTAAAGATGTAGCTAAAAGATTAGCTAGAAATGAAAATGGAATTCTATTCCCATGTTCGGACTTCTATCTTCTGGTTACAGTATTTCAAATGGAAGGAAAAAGAAGAATGAATTACAGGGAATTTATCGCAGGAAATTCAATTGACGATTTTGAAATTATGGACTGATTACAAAATCAATGTCATGTTCCCAATTCGCCTTTATTTTAATGGGCTTCCCATATTCAAATCGTTTTTCTGGACCTGTAAAAAGAATAGGATCAAAGGGATCCCATTTATCATTTTTGTTTTTGTCACCCACAATATTCAAGGTATAGCTTCCTGGAATCAACTGATCAAAAACAAGTGTTTGTGAATTATTAAGACCATAAATTACAGAAACCGATTCTCCTTTTTGCATCAACTCCACATACCATGAATCCATATCAGTAGATACTCTCAAATTTAAAACTCCGAGATCTTCATCTTTTTTTCGCTGAAGCACAATCTCAATTCGATCATTACAAACACCATTATATGCATATAAGCTCGCAGAATCAATTATTAATAGAGCTTTACTAAAATCATAAGAGTTCAGATTAAGGTCAATTTGATTAGATTTTAAATCAAAAGAATCTAAAGGAATAACAAGACTATCTTCTAAATTCATTAATCGAAATGCTCCTGATCTACTAGAAATAGAATCAATAGGTGCCTCAAAATCTATTTGACAGCAACAGTTTCCTGGAAGTAATTCTAATTTCTTTAAAGGCTCAATCAAATTTAATTCTTCAATATCATCATCATTTCGAACCTTTTTATAAAGGGTATCTAATTGAATGTCTATTGACTGATAATAATACTTAAGGGTGTATCTGCGAATATTTTCCTCTATAATTTGGTAATTGGATGAATCAATAATTGAATCCATAATCAATTGATCAAAAGATTGATTATTAGGTTTTATCACCTCTAATAGGTAAGGATTGATAAATGATGCTTCAATCCCTAAAGCTCTCATTTCGGGTTTGGTTATATATAATTCCAAGGTATCTAAATAATTAGAGTCAATTATAATTGGAATGTCACTGGCAAATTGAAGTTCTTCTCCGTCTCTTATTCGATTCTTATTCTCATCAATAAAAGATGCATAAAAAAAAGAACCTTCCTTCAAAGCACGTAGTTTGGAATATCCAGATGCATCCGTATTAGAAAAATAAGTCGGTTGAATTTGATTTAATGAATCATATAAAGCAACCAAAACTTCCTTTTGAACATCTCTTGAAAAACCATCAAAAACATGAAAATAAGCCTCGTTCTCATCGATTTCATCACCTGTCGAAAATGCGATTTGAATTAATGAGTCATTACCTTCAGTAATGTCCTTTACCGCTTCATTCAAATACAAGGAGTAAGTCGTGTTTTCTTTAAGCTTATTTTTAAAATTAATTTGCAACTCTTTTCCTTTGAGTTGATATTCATAATCAACATTAGACGGTAATAGAATAATATTATCATTTGGTTTCTGCAGATTAATAAATTCATCAAACTCAATTATTATAACATCTACATTTACATTTTTCTGTCCATCATGAGGATTACAAGAAATAATTCTTGGAGGCTGTTGATCCTTTGGACCGCCGGATATAGTGCCTACCTGCGCACAGGAAGACAACAAAAAAAGTATTGAAATTATAACACGGAAGTCAAACATGAACATAGTCTTTCCAACCATAATTGATCAATTTCATCAAAACAATCAAACTCTTTGCTATCGATGTCTAAAACACCAATGCATTGCCTATCTTTTATTAGAGGAATGACTATTTCACTGTTAGACTCAGGACTACAGGCAATATGACCAGGAAATTCATGAACATTACCGACAATAATTGACTTTTCATTGGACCATGACAATCCACATACCCCTTTTCCTTTTGCTATTCTCATACAAGCTACAGGACCTTGAAATGGTCCCAATACCAAATCATTTGATTCAGCTAGATAAAAACCCACCCAAAAAAAACCAAAGCTCGATTTCACAGCGGCAGTAAAATTGGCCATATTTGAAATCCTGTTTTCATTTGATGACATAAGGGCTTTAATCTGCATGAATAAGGTTTCATACTGCTTAGTCTTTTCTTGTTTTTTTGTTAGGATGTCCATCATAAGCCGAGGTTCTGTACAAAATTGCCCTTTTTCCTTCTATTTAGCAATAAGAATTGATAAAAAACAATACTTTTATTTTAAGATTCCAATAGATCTTAGAACAGTCTAAAATTGAAAAAATGACAAGCGAAATCATTGTACTTGATATTGAGACAACAGGGCTCAACCCTGATTGTGATCTTATTCTAGAACTTGGTATGGTCACCTTAAATTTAGACAACGGTCAAATTACCGAAGTTTTTGACCACGTTTTTAAAGATCCAAAATTGACAGCAAAACATAGAAAAGCATGGATTTTTGAAAATGGTTTTATGGAATTAGATGAGATCAGAAATGCAGAACCGATCTCTGCATACATGAACGAGATACAATCTATAATGAACCCATTTAAAGGAAGAATAACAGCATGGAACAGAGATTTCGATAGTGCTTTCTTGGAAAAAAACGGATTTGATTTGGGCCAGGAAATGATTTGTCCTATGAAAACAAGTGTCGATTATTTCAAAATCGAAGGGAATTATGGCTACAAATGGCCAAAAGCACAAGAAGCTTGGGACATCTTATTTCCAGACACCCCCAAGATTGAGGGACATCGAGGACTTGATGATTCAAAAATGGAGGCTGCTATTATTTTTGAACTCTATAAACGAGGTGTTTATTCCCCTTTTTAATAGAAAAAATTAACGCCTAAATTTTCCTTTTAATGGAAGAAAACGACCTACGGTTTTTTGATACTTTTTATATTCGGGATATTTTTCAGCAGATATGGCCTCGGAAAAATCAGAACTACCCTTAAACAGCAGTACCAGTAATAAACCTCCTGTAATCGTCCAATTGATCCAATGCCCAGTAGCTATAACCGAATAAAAATAAAAGACAATCCAAATCGCTTGCTCAGCCATATAATTTGGATGACGCATCCATGCCCATAAGCCTGTATGTACGAAGCCTATCCTATAATATGGCTCAACATTTCCACTCTCAATCTGTCTATATTTTTCTGTCTGATAATTGTATTGTTGTTGATCCGATAGAAATTCAACGAAAATCAAAAGCAATATGACAATTGCCAATACAATATCAAATAAGCCAATCGGTGTATGTATACCAAGGACTCTTATTGCAGGCAAAGTCGTGAGTAAGACAAGTCCCATCTGGTAAAAAGAAATGAACAAGAAATTAAAAAGTACCCACTTCCAATTTTGTGCAAATTCGGGTTTAGCCTGTAAAATGGACCAACGATAATCTTCTTCACCGGTCCAGAACTTCAATGAATACCCTCCTCGCCTGGCAAAATTAAAACTCAAACGGAAGCCCCAAATTGTAACCAACACCGCCATTAAAATCAAACGAGGATCATAAGATCCATAATGCACCATTATCCACAAATATGGAATAGGCATAATACTCCAAAGCTTATCTACTTGGCTATAGTTTTTTGTAATTGTACTCAAAACGAAGCACAAAAAAGAGGCTGTTCCATAGAGCCACAGCAAGGTGCACAAAGCATTTTCTTGCAGAGCAGTCAGAGGCTCGTCGTAATAAAAACAAACTACAGGGACGGTAAGTAGAGTAAAGATCAATAATAAAGCTACTTTCCACATATGTTCTATCGTTTATTCAAATGAATTCATTGTACCTTCTAACTAAAATACGTTCAATTCTTTCATTCAATCAGATACTATTTCAGTTAAATATAAATAAATCATTCATACCACAAAATGCACTTTACTGAACTAACTCAATATCGTAAGGTAACATCAAAACACCTGTTTTCAAAAGATTAAACTCATATACGATATTTGTTTTGAATTACAATAAGCTATCTTTTCTAATTGCAACAAATTAAATGCAACATACTTAACCTTTATTCTATTGCTGACAGATAAACCGAATCTACTTGAAATAGATGTATGTTTTCCATTGAAATCTTGAAAACATTACCGTGAAAATTTTGTTTGATTTGCACATAGCGTTTTATTATACTCAAATTGAAAATTTAAAATATATACAAAAAAGGCAACATATATACCTTTTGAATCGTTTAATTGTCGTGCTATACTCGAAAAAAACATCTCTCTTTTTAGCTAAAAGAAATCGCAATTATACACTTGCTTTGTTTTTCACAGTATGGGCTGGGATATTTTCACTTCAAAGTCAAATCGTTTCGCCTTTTAACATTCGTTACCAAGCCAATCAAAAAGGGGGTATTCAAATGATCTCAAATGTGGGTTTGACTTGCAACGCAACAAATGGTAATTGTGCAACTTTTCAAAATCAATTTCCTCCCAATGGAAATCATAATCAAGACGGTGGAGTCGTAATGGAATACGTCGATATCGATAATGATCCAACTACTTTTATGTCGTCAAGCGATAGTCTAGCGCTACCAACATGTAGTGAAGTAATTTTTGCAGGATTGTATTGGAGTGCCAGAATCAAACCCAATACAACCGCTTATGTGAATCGTGAACAAATTAAAATTAAACTTGGGAACTTTTTCTATCAAAGTATGACTGCGGATGAGACCATTGATGTCTTAGATATTCCTTCGAACCCAAATTTTTTCTATCCAAGCTATTATTGTTTCAAAAACATCACATCTTTAGTTCAGGCAACAAATGGTAATGGTCGCTTTACAGTAGCCAACATATCAGCGCATACAGGAGAAGAAAATTTATTTGGTGCTTGGACAATCGTTGTAGTTTACAGAAATCAGTTGGAATCAATGAGAAACCTAACTGTTTTTGATGGAATGGGCTATGTTAGTGGTCAAAATAATTTGGATATTCCCATTTCTGGATTTTTAACTCCTACAACAGGCCCAGTAAGTTTTGAGCTGGGTGTCGTAGCTTATGAAGGAGACAGAAGTATTCAAGGTGACCGATTTCAGTTCCAGGGAAGCACTGGGTTTTTGGATGTTCCTGACCCACTGCGAACGCCATCTGACTTTTTTAATAGTACCATTACAAGAAACGGAACACTTACACCATATCGAAACCCAAATTACAATAACATGCTTGGATTTGATAATGGAGTATTTTCCCCTGATAACTCCGCATTCACCTACATAGGAAACGCCGCCACAGATGCTACAATACGTGTAGCCACTTCCCAGGATGCATTAATACCCAGGGTGATTTCATCAGCTATAGATATTTATGAACCGGATCTTCGAGCGACGGTATATATTGATGACCTTAACGGAGCTCCTGCAGAACCAGGTGATGTTTTAGAATATACTGTGGTAGGAAAAAACATAGGATCGGACATTGCATTGGATACCTATATGGAAACTACTCTCAACATTAGAACAGAATATATCCCCAACACCATTGAATATTTGAATGGGCCGTTCGCAGGTGCCAAAACGGACACAGCTGGTGACGATCAAGCAGAATATGATACTATCAACAGAATCATAAGAACTCGAGTAAGTACTGGTGCTGATGCCACAATTGGTGGAACTATGATCAATTCATTTAATGGAGCAGACAGTTCAGCTGTGAAATTTAGCGTTCAAGTGGTCAATGACTGTCTCATTATAGGATGTGATTCTACACTTGAAAACGTAGCGTATATATACGGAGATGGCGACATTTCTGGTAACTCATACAACAATGGCGGCACATCTGATTCATATGATACCAATGGTTGTCCTACTCCTGGATCGAATGTGGTAACAATATTTGCTCCCAATTGTGGTGATTTTGAAATTTCACATAATGAACCACTTTGCGAAGGAGACTCTTTATACTTCAATGCACCTGTATCCGATTTTGTATCATACCTGTGGCAAGGACCTAATGGTTTTGAATCTACTGAAGCCAATCCAACCTTGTACGATGTAAGTGAAGATCAAGAGGGCATTTATTCGTTGGTAATTACGCTTAATGATAGTACTTGTGTATACGAAACGAAATTCGATACCGTAACTGTGGAACCTATTCCTTTTTTACTCTTTGACTCTCTAGTTGATGTGAGCTGTAACGGTTTTGCTGACGGCTCTATTTCAGTGAGTGCTCAAGGTATCGGATCTCTGGATTACTTATGGTCCAATGGATCGGTTGACACCTTAATCAGTTTGCTCGATACGGGAGCTTATTCTCTAGAAATATCTGATATTAATGGTTGTTCCTCTAATTTTTATTTTTCAATAACCGAACCGCCAATTTTAAATGCCGAAGCCTTTGTTTTATCGGATTTTAATGGAAGTCATATAAGCTGCTTTGGTGAAAACGATGGGTCCTTATACACAACTTATTCTGGAGGGGTCGGTGGTTATTCTGTTGAATGGACTCCTGGAATGCAAACGACAGACACCACATTAAATAACTTGATTGCTGGAATTTACACTGTAACCGTTAGTGATTCAAACAATTGCATCACTCAAGATAGCATAGAACTCATTGAACCTAATTTATTGAATACAATTGATTCTGTAATAAATGTCTCCTGTTTTGAAGGTAACGACGGTGAAATTTATCTCTCACCTACTGGAGGCACTCCAGGATATTCATTCATTTTGATTTCAAATGGATCTAGCATAGATCAAGAGATTCTTGACTTAAACTCAGGGTTATATATTGTTCAAACGACTGACACTAACGGATGTACAACCATGAATGATATATTTGTTTCACAACCCCTAATGCCTGTTTCATTGGAGGAGTTCCATATAGATGTAGGCTGTTTCGGAGAATCAACAGGTAGTATTGATTTAATTGTA
>CAJWCX010000058.1 GCA_913031405.1 uncultured Flavobacteriales bacterium
TGGAGAATTCACACATAGAACCTTCCGATAAAGACTACTTAACTTTTGAAAAACCAAAAAAAGATTTTTTTTCGGCTCAGACTTCAGCAAAAGAGAGTTTGAAAGTTAAAAACTTACCCGTTAGCGAAACTTTAGCTAAAGTTTTTGAAAGCCAAGGCAATTATTCCATGGCGATTTCAACTTATGAGCAATTAATTTTGATATTTCCCGAAAAAAAGATTTTCTTTGCAGACCAAATAAAGAAAATTAAAATTAAAATCGTTTAAATGTCTGCTGTTCTTTCTATCGTTGTTTTGTTGGCAAGTATACTCCTCATATTTGTTGTATATATCCAAAATCCTAAAGGAGGAGGTTTAAGCTCGGACTTTGGATCTCCAGGTCAATTGGGAGGTGTTAAAAAGACCAACGAGTTTATCGACAAATTAACTTGGTCTTTGGCTGGTGTTATTGTTGTGGCAAGTATTATAATTACGATGCAACAACCAAAACCTAAAAAAGTCCAAAACCCTGCAAAAGCTAATACTGAGCAAACTAATCAAAATTCGCAGGACACCCAATAATTGTCTTTGAAAAATGTCAGTCTGTCACTTTATCTGACAAAAATCCTTCCCTACATGGCTTTAAAAGGTTAAAATGTCTTGTTTTATCCCTTGGCATAAATTTAGATAAATCAATAAAAATAAAATTTCAAAAAAATGGCAATAAAATTTAAACCACTAGCTGATCGTGTTTTGATAAAACCCGTTCCAGCAGAAGAAAAAACGACAAGTGGAATTATTATTCCTGATACAGCAAAAGAAAAACCTTTAAAGGGTACTGTTGTAGCTGTTGGTCCCGGTAAAAATGATGAATCTATGACAGTTAAAAAAGGCGATGCTGTATTGTATGGACAATATTCAGGTACTGAAATAAAAATAGAAAGCGGTGATTATCTGATCATGAAAGAATCAGATATTTATGGTATTTGTTAATCAATAAAAAAACAAAAATGGCAAAAGATATATTTTTTGATATTGAGGCTCGAGAAAAGCTAAAAAAGGGAGTAGACGCATTGGCAGATGCAGTCAAGGTTACATTAGGTCCTAAGGGTCGAAATGTGGTTATTGGAAAGAAATTTGGAGCTCCGCACATCACAAAAGATGGTGTAACAGTTGCGAAAGAGATTGAATTGGAAGATGAGGTAGAGAATATGGGGGCTCAAATGGTAAAAGAAGTAGCGTCAAAGACTGCTGACATTGCTGGAGATGGAACGACTACTGCTACAGTATTAGCACAGGCCATCGTCAGTGCTGGCCTCAAAAACGTTGCTGCTGGTGCCAATCCAATGGATTTGAAGCGTGGAATTGATAAGGCAGTAAATGAGGTTGTTACCAATTTGAAAAAGATTTCTAAAGAGGTTGGTTCTGACAATAGCAAAATCGAACAAATTGCAACTATTTCTGCAAACAATGATGAAGCTATTGGTGCTTTAATTGCTAAAGCGATGAAAGATGTAGGTAAAGATGGCGTTATTACCGTTGAAGAGGCCAAAGGTATTGAGACAGAGGTAAAAACTGTTGAGGGGATGCAATTTGACCGAGGATATTTGTCACCCTATTTTGTGACCAATACCGAAAAGATGATTACTGAAATGGAAGAACCGATGATTCTTATTTGTGAAAAGAAAATTTCATCCATGAAGGAATTGATGCCGATATTAGAGCCTGTTGCTCAGTCAAGTAAAGGGCTTTTGATTATTGCAGAAGATGTGGATGGAGAAGCTCTTGGAACACTTGTTGTGAATCGAATTAGAGGTTCACTGAAAGTAGCTGCAGTTAAAGCCCCTGGATTTGGTGATAGAAGAAAAGCGATGCTAGAGGATATTGCCATTCTTACAGGAGGTCAGGTAATTTCAGAAGAGCGTGGTATGACTCTTGAAAATACTACAATTGACATGCTAGGTACCGCAGAAAAAATCGAAATAGACAAAGACAATACAACCATTGTTAATGGAAAGGGGAAAAAAGAAGATATCAAAGCTAGAGTAGGTCAAATCAAAGCTCAAATTGAGACAACTACATCGGATTATGATCGAGAAAAATTACAGGAGCGCTTGGCGAAATTGTCTGGTGGTGTTGCCGTTCTTTATGTTGGAGCGCCAACCGAAGTAGAGATGAAGGAGAAAAAAGATCGAGTTGAGGATGCCCTTGCAGCGACAAGAGCAGCTGTAGAGGAAGGCATTGTTGCTGGGGGAGGAGTTGCATTGCTGCGATGCATTGAATCTTTAGATAAGATTAAAGGATCTAATGAAGATGAAGTTACTGGAATCTCTATTGTTAAAAGAGCTGCTGAAGAGCCTCTAAGACAAATCATTGCAAATGCCGGAGAAGAAGGTGCTGTTATCGTACAAGAAGTGAAAGCAGGTAAAAATGACTTCGGATACAATGCGAGATCAGAAAAATATGAAAACCTTTTCAAAGCAGGAGTTATCGATCCCACAAAAGTTACAAGAATAGCTGTTGAAAATGCGGCTTCTATTGCTTCAATGCTTTTGACAACTGAATGTGTGATTGCAGATCAACCAGAAGAGGCGGCAGCGCCTGCAATGCCTCCAATGGGGGGTGGAATGCCTGGAATGATGTAGATTGCTGTTACCAGGAAATCATTGAACTAAAAGGTCGTCGGGAGACGGCCTTTTGTTTTTTTCAGTAGTTTGGTATAGAATTTGGCCTTTTTCTTTGATTATGAAACAAGTAATTCCTTTTTTGTTGATCTTTTTTGTCTTGTCTTCATGTATTGAAATATTGGATGATATTACGTTCAATAAGGATGGTTCAGGTACCTTTAGGTACACTCTTAATTTGAGTTCAAGCCAGGTTAAAATTAATTCTATACTGGCCTTAGATAGTTTGGATGGTAAAAAAGTGCCGTCACTAGAGGATATTCAAGAGAGATTTGTTTTTTTTAGTGAATATTTGGCTTCTCAAGAAGGGATTTATAATGTGCAAATAGATACCAATTATTCAAAACATATTTATAAGGTTAAGTGCGATTTCACCAATGTTTTCGCTTTACAATCTGGTTTTCAGAATTCATTTCAGGCCACTATCAAACAGCTTGAAACTGAGGAGATGTCTTATGATTGGATTAGATGGAATGGAAATGTGATAATTAGAAAGGTCCCTGATATCGATAAAATGAGTTTACCTTCATTTAAGTCTGAGGATACTGATCTATTAAAAAAGGGAAATTACACCTCGATTACACGATTTGAAAATCTAATTGATTCATGCGACAATCCAAATGCTAATTTATCCAAAAACCATAAGGCCGTAATGCTTAGAAAAAGCATATTTGACGTCATCAATAACCATCAGGTGATGGACAATATAATTTATGTAGACAGTACGGGTAAATGAGCATTTATTCGTACTTTCGATGAATAAGATCATGTTATGTTGAGGATAAAATTCAGGCTATTTGTTGTTTTTATTTTTCTTTTATTTTCGGTTGAAGCACAACAGAGCGAAATGCTAGTACCCAAAGAGGCTTCTACTGTTTTTAGTATCAATAATATCAACTTATTAAAAAAAATGTCTCTTGATAAATTGGTTACCTATGATTTCATGGAAGAAATTCATCAAGAATTATTTGACGGGTCTACTTCGGGAAAAACTCTTAAAGATGCTGGTTTGGATTTCGACCAACGATTAAATATTTTTTATGGTAAAACAGAAGCGTTTGAGGTTACAGGATTTTCTTTCGGAGTAAAAGATAAAATTGCCTTGTTTGAGGTGTTTGACGATTTTGAATTTGAAGAGGTTGTTTCTGGGAAGTTTGAGCGGTATGCATCTTTTTTTAACACCTTAATTATTGATAAAAATTCAGGGTTATTGATCCGTGTTCAGCCTCAAGACGATTATGTGACCACATTAGCTGACTCAATATGGTATTCGAGAGGAAATGATAATCCTTTTGCTGATGATTATGGTTTTTTTACATTCGAGGATGAACCTACTGAATTCTATGATGAGGGCATGGATAAATTGTATGATGATCATATCTATGATGTAGAGAAAAACTATTGGGAGATTAGAGATAGTGTTCTTGTAGAACTTCAGTTAAAAAACCTGGATGACGTGATCCATGACTTACTAAATAATGGTAACAGTTTATATTCAAGGGACAAACGATTTGCCAATCAATTGACACATGAGTCTGAGGGAGTGTTTTATTTGGATAATTCTCGAAATATTACAAACGAACAGGGTTTGTGGTATTTTCAAACCATGTATCCTATTATGAATGATGATCTTAAAGCGTTATATGCTGAAAACATTATGTTGGGTGATTTGACAATAGATTCAAATGAGATTAATTTTCAAATGAATGCGAATTATGGAGAAGATTTGGGGTCTATTTATACCGAAATGAATAATAATAGATTAAATAAGCATTTTTTGAAGTACATCCCTGAATATAGTCCTGCTTTTATGGTTTATAATATAGACATCCGAAAAGCTTACGATCAGGCATTTGATATAGTTTTGCCATTATTAAAAAGCCAGAGAAACATGGATATGGTCATGAATGTTCTTGCTATTCAGCTTATCGATCAGTTGGTGGATAAGAAATCTTTTTTTAATGCCTATAAGGGTGGAATGTTTGCCACTTTCAATGGTGTAGAAAAAGTTAAAATTAATAAGGTGGAGTATATTTATGATGAGGAAAACTTCGATTATTCTGAAATTGAGACCGAATCAGATGAAGAAATACCTGTTTTCACTATTGGTTTTGCCTCTGAAAGGCCAGATCTATGTGAGATGGTATTGGAAGATTTTTCCAGGCTGACCTCCAGAGTTCAGAAAATGAATGGATATTGGAAGGTTAAAGATGCTATTTTGGATGCGACACCAGTGTATATTTTTTGTACAAATAAGATTTTCATGATATCTAATGATATCAGTTTAATTGATGCAAATTTGAAAGGATACGGAAATAGATCTATTTCAGGAAAACGACTTAAGAGCTTAAAAAAATCAGGATTTTTATATGCTAATATTGATATCGACGAAACGATTGAAAAATTCCCATTGGGTTTTTTGGATGAGAAACAAAAGAGAGTGACAGAGCGGTTACAAAATCAATCAGGTTTATTTGAATTGAGCTCTAGTGACTCAGAATTGGATCACACGACATATACGCTGCGATATGGGTTCGAGGGAGAAGGCGACCCTGGCATACAACTGCTGAACATGATTAACTCATTATATATTTTATCCAAATAAAAAGGTGTATAAAAAACTATTTATTATTGTTTTTTTGGCCTTTATTCTTTCTCTGTTTTTATATTTCAAACCATTTAAAGAACCGGTGCATAAAGAATTCGAGATTGAGTATATATTACCGGAAGCTCAAATTATAGGTAAGGCATATCTTCTCGACTTCCTTAAAGAAACATCGGATTTACTCATATTTAATGATGTACCATACCGGAAATTCCTCACTTACGAGTTTATTTTAGGGGTAGCCAAAAAATATGGGATAGATCTTCAGAGTGCGTCGTATTTTTTTTCGAATGGTAGTGATGAACTAGGATTCGTTATTCCATTGTTTAAAGATTCGAAGTTAAATGATATCATAGAAATAATTGATGGCGATTTTAGTGTCTCGGATACTCTCATTCAAAATAAAAAGATTTATCAAATCAGAGCCCATGACATTTATTTCTATAAAGAGAAGCGTTATGCCATATTTTATAAAGGATCGAATTTTGAGAAAATATTTCGGCAAATCAATAGTGAACGGAAGACGCTTAGGGATTCATGGGATCGGCTTTTTAAAAACCCTTACTTTAAAAATGAACATTTAGTAATGTATTGTAGAATCCCGGAATTGTTGGATTTGGGAATGGATCATATGTTTTTAGCTCACGACAGTGATTCTTCTGAATTTTATTTGAAGAGTAGGGTTGTGATGAATGATTCAATTCCTTTTCTACTTAAAAGTGGGGGTAAGGGAATGCAATATTCAGAAAATTCAACACGAATTATAGATTTACACTTGAATTTTTCATATTTAAACCGAAATACAAAAGAAAAGATCTCCAAAAAACTAGAAAAAATGGCTGGTAAAATTGGATTTCCTATGAATGACTTTATTGATTTATGGGCCGGTGATTTATGTTTCGAAGAGGGAGGTTATTACAGGGTAAATCAAACTTATATTGAAACTGAATTGGATGAAAATTTTGAAACGCTGGAAGTTGAAAAAACTAGGGAAGTTATTGTGCCACGATATAAGTTAATGTTTTCTACTTTATATTACGGAGGTAAGTTTATCAATAGACTGATTCAAAAAGGAATAATTACAGCGGAGGAAAATCAATTCCGTTTTTTGTATTCACCTCTATTCAATATGTCGATCTATAAGGACGCTGTTGTTTTCTATTCTAGTGAGAGGCCTCCAAGAATGACTGAACAAATAAAAAATCGTTTAATTTGGGATTATAAGGGTAGTCAACTTTATTTTGACATCGATAGCTCATTGAACAATACTCTTTTTGGAGGGGTTCATATTCCCGCTAGTGCCATGTTCTCTATCCCCTAAATATTACCTTGAGCTATTCTGTATTCTTTTAAGTGTTTTGTGCACATGTGATACACTGCATTTAAAACGAATGGCCAATTCAGTCAGACTTAAATGTTCTTGATGCCTGAGCGATAGCATTTGTTTTTTGTCACTATCAGTTAGCGGATCGGGTCTGCCCATTGCAAAATTACCTCCTTTCGGACCGTATTTCAATCTTCTTTTTACCCAGAGGTCACTGTTGTCCCGTTTTCCGTTAAGAAATCCTAGTTTAATTGACTCACTGTAACTGGACCATTTTAAATTTCCAACGAAATTGTTTTTTAAATTCCCATCTAAATGAATTACTACCTTATTCTTCCGCGGTTTTTCATTTTTGATGAAAGTTTGAGCAACAAGTTTGTGCGG
>CAJWCX010000059.1 GCA_913031405.1 uncultured Flavobacteriales bacterium
CTTGTGTGATGAATCACTCATAAGCTCAATCGCTAAAAACATCCCAAAAAAAATTGAAAAAACAAATATCAGTCTGGGCCTCCCCATTAAACAGACTGCTATCAAATCATGGATAGACATCTTGTTTCAGATTCAAGAAAATAAAAATAAATTCAACACCGATTCGGTTTACTTTTATGATTTTCAGCGCTTTATAAATCATTCGATTACTATGAGTTGTCTTTCCTTGGACGAACTTTATTTGCTTGGTAATATAGAAAGAGATGCCATTAAAAAAAACAGGATCTTTCAATCACTTAAGAGCCTTCAGAAATCAGAATTGATTACTCAAATTACAACACTATTATTCGAAAAATGGCAGGAAAACTGGGAAAAAGCAATCAACAATATCAGACGCCTTAACGCTATTATTATTGCCAATATTTCAATGGAAAAGTCCTTTGAAAGAACAATACTAACCGTCTTTGATGAATCATTGATTGAATTACAAAACATTATTATTGAAGGCCTACCAACAATGAGCCAAAAAAGTTTTAAGCTCTTTTTTGATCAGCACTGGTCTGGAAAAAACATTTCCTTTAAAGGGGATCAATCAGAGGGAATCCAAATCATGGGGTTGTTGGAAACACGACTTTTAGATTTCAAAAACATCATTGCACTGGGTATGAATGAGGGAAAGCTGCCAGCAACAAATCAAATAAATTCCTTTATTCCGATGGATTTAAGAGTGGCCTTAGGGCTACCAACAACCAGAGACAAGCAAGGGCTTTTTGCACATCACTTCTATCGACTATTGCATCATTGTGAAAAGCTCACCGCCACTTATTGCTCAAATAACGAGCAATTGGGACCTCAAGAAAAAAGCAGGTACCTATTACAACTGGAATTAGAGCTTCAAGGTCAGAACAAAAACATGAGTGTTCAACACCAATTTTACAACGTTCCAATTCAAGACATATCTGCTACGAATTCTCAGGTCATTCAAAAATCCAGTCTTATATACAGTAGAATCGAGAATTACTTTAACAAACCCATTTCAGCATCATCCCTGAATACCTACCTAAGATGTTCACTTGATTTTTACTACAAGTATATCACAGAGCTAGGAGAGGAACAATCGATTGAAGAAGACATTGAAAGCCAACAGTTTGGCTCGTTAATTCACGACACTTTAGAGGATCTCTATGCAAAACACGCCTTATTTGATGAATTTGGCAAAGAATTTTTACCAAAACGTGGGGCTGTTTCAGTAGGTGACCTGGAACAAATGAAAGTGGACTATAAGGAAATTCTTTTCCAACACTTCATGAGCTACTTCGATCAAGAATCACAGCTTTTTTTAGAGGGAAAAAACCTCATAAGTTATACCATTGCACAGGATACAATAGAAAATATGCTCAACAAGGAAATTGAGTATCTAAAGCAACAAACAGATCCTTTATATATTATTCAAGTTGAGGCAAAAAAAGAAATAACGTTAGATATTGATGTTGGTGGTAAAAAGAAAAGCATACGATTCAAAGGGTTCATTGATCGTATTGATAAGATAGGAGATGTGTATCGGGTTATTGACTATAAATCAGGAAAAGTAAAAAGTGAAAACGTCACTTTTAAACTAAAAGACGGAGGACTTATTCCTTCGTTTGCAAGTTGTAAACATGCTGTTCAGCTGGCTTTATATTGTTTGTTTTTTAAAGAAAGTTTTGGAAGATTTCCTCAAGAAGCTATGATTTATTCATTAACCGACGTCTCTCAATTAGACCATAAACTTAATTTTGTAGGAAAAAACATTGCTGAGCTTTGTGAGTTTTTCGAACAGTTCCTTGAAGAGGTAATCAACGAGATTTTTAACCAGGAAATCCCAATGGAGCATAACACCGATGCCCTATATTGTAGTTATTGTAAATAAAAAAACCTGAAAAGAATTTAAAAGTTAAAGTTCAAACTCTTTTCAGGTAATCTGCAAGTTAAATAAAACCAAATATGAACAATTAAAACTGTTCGTATTATTCTTAAGACGTGATAGGTTTGGATTAGGTTGCCTCGGCAGGGTAAAATTAATACAGTGCCTCCTTAATTACAGTGCGGTAATCTTTTATTTCCTCTCTATTTATTTTATGTTCAGCATCTTTTAACAAAGACAACAAATAAAGCAAGTTTTCTTTGTCCCCAATCTCTATTGGGTATTCATTACCTTCTTCATCTTCTTCGTACTGAGCCTGAACATTAAAACATTTTTCTTCCTCAAGGAACTCGTATGTCAAACGTAAAATTTTGACAACCAATGGATCTGCCTCTTCAAGAGCTATAACGCGAAGTTCTTTTAGATCTTCAATAAGCTTGGGAGCTTCTGGGCCCTTCTTTTCAACTTTTGCAAGAATACTATCTAGTTTCTCGTTTGCAACTGCGGTCTTCATAAACTTCGATTAAATATTGCACAAATTTAAAGAGAATCATTGGAATAAAAAGGGAAAAATTAAAAACATTAAAATCAGTAAAAGCCAGAAATGATTTCTGACTAAATTATCACAAAAAGAAAGTTTAAATTTGTACTAATGGATTTCTTTCTAAAAGCTTGCAGTATCGGTTTCCTTTTAAGTATCATGATGGGACCCGTATTCTTCATTCTTATAGAAACCAGCATAAGAAGAGGTTTCAGGGCTGCCGTGGCGTTTGATTTAGGTGTATTGTTAAGCGATACTATTTATATTCTTTTAGCTAAGGTTTTTATCGCAGAAGTCACTTTAATTGACACAACTGAAAACAAAGCATTGTTTGGTTTTATTGGAGGTGGACTTTTTGTTGTTTATGGAGTATATAACTTTTTCAAAAAATATCAGATATCGGAAAACAACCCTACAGACTCGTCAGAAACCGAAAAAAAAGATTATTTAAGACTCTTTTTGAAAGGTTTTCTGCTCAATTTTGCAAATCCGCTTGTCATCTTTTACTGGTTCAGCGTTATTACTCTTGCAGATCAAAGTGTTGGGGCACAAAGCGGGGAATTCAAGATGTTCATATTTCTTGGTGTGGTTCTTTTGACTTTCTTTCTTTTTGATCTTTTAAAAATTATAGGAGCCAAACAATTAAAGCCCTTAATGACTCCATATTTATTTAGACAAATGAATCGATTGATTGGGATTGTGTTTTTTTTCTTCGGTTTGTTTTTAATACTTCAAAACCTGAATTTACCGGAGCTTTTGACTCAAATAAGAATTTAATGCCTGCAAAAAAAACATCTCTTCATTACTCAATTCTTTTTCTTGTATTTTTCCTATGCACCACTTTATTCGCTCAGAAAGTTGATAAAGACAACCTCACAGATGAAATTCGCCTTTATTGGGATTCTAAAAAAAAACACATTAACTCAAGGGGATGCTACTACACAGATGACCTCATTGGAACAACAACAGAAAAACACGGTAAATGGCGTTTTTACGATTTCAACAGGACCTTGACAGAAGAAAGAAACTATTTTAGAGATCGTATTCACGGCAAACAAGTCACCTACCACAAAGACAGAAATATAAAAACTGAAGCTTTCTTTGTTTTTAATGTACCAGACAGCTCATACAAAGAATGGAATGAAAACGGCACCTTGATTCTTGAAGGAAATTACCTCATGGGTAGCCCCGATGGTGATTGGAACTATTATTATCCAGATGGGCGCCTCAAAAAAAAAGAATTTGTTTCGAATGATACCGTTTATCTCATAGAGCAGTATGACAATGACTCTTTACACACCCCATTCGTTCAAGATGGAAACGGAGAAATAAAAAGATTTTATAAAAGTGGGAGACTTAAGGAGCTCTATACCTTCACTAGAGGTCTTAAAACAGGTCCTTTTGAGGAACGTATGGCAAACGGAATTATAACTGTTCGCGGATATTTCACAAAGGGGCTTAGAGACGAAACGTGGTATTTCTATAATTCTAACGGTAATGTTGTCCAGGTCACAGAGTATCATTTAGACACCTTAAACGGACGTTATGAAACCTATTTTGCCAACGGGTCTGATAGGACCAAAGGCGAATACAAAAACGGCAAAAAACACGGCCAATGGACCTGGTCAGCTGAAAATCAAAACCTAGAAATGAGTGGATATTTTGTTGATGGAGAACAACATGGAGAATGGAGGTATTATTTTTCTTCAGGAGAGCTTTCATATATAGCCTATTTTGAACAAGGCATTAGGTCAGGAGATTGGACATACTATTTTAGAGACGGTAGTCTATTTAAAAAGGGAAGCTTCAAAGACGGGAAGAAAACAGGATTATGGATCACCAATTATGAAAATGGGAACACATTAATGCAGGGATTCTATATCAAGGGGCAAGAACAAGGAGAATGGAAAAACTATTGGGAAAACGGAATATTAAAAAACCGGGCTTTTTTTAAAGATGGAGAGCTCAACGGGGCCTGGAAGTCTTTCAGCCCAGAAGGCATAACTTTGATGGAGGGCTCCTATAAAAAAGGCTTAAAAAACAAAGGGTGGAAAACCTTTGACAGTGAGGGTCGGCTATTAAAACTAGAAGGCTTTAAAATAATCAAAGAAGACCATAAGTCCTCTGAAATAGTTGTTGTGGGGCGTGATGTAAATGTGTCAGTATTGCACGGTAAGTTCGAGGCCTACTCTGAAGTGGATCACTCATTAAAAGCTAGCGGAAAGTACAAGAGAGGGAAAAAAAACGGAATATTTATAGACTATTATCGAGGAGGCATCGTGCCGACGGTTGTGGCACAATACCACAAAGGGAAACTTCATGGCCTTTTTCAGCAATTCAATAAACGTGGTGGAATCGCACACCAAATTGAATATAAAGACGGTTTAAAAGATGGCAGCTTCTTAATATTTAACTCTAGCGGAGAGGTTATTGTTAGAAAAGAATTTTCAAAAGGCCGACAGGTCTATCGATAATCATCCTATTCCGGCTTTAAAAACAGCGTGAGTTCTATAAAGTCATCCACACTCAGCTGCTCAGGTCGTTCTCCAGAAAAACGAGGTGGTAATTCCATGCCATTTGTTATCGGCCTTAATGAATTTCTCAATGTTTTTCGCCGTTGGTTAAAGGCCGTTTTAACTACTCTTTTAAAAAATAATTCGTCGCATCCCAAATGATCTCTTTTATTTCTGACGCAGCGAATCACTCCAGACTTCACCTTAGGGGGAGGGTCAAAAACGTGTTCGTCAACAGTAAATAAATACTCTACATCATAATAAGCCTGCATAAACACACTCAAAATACCGTATTGTTTTTTACCGGGTCCCTGACTTATTCGTTCTGCCACCTCCTTTTGAAACATTCCTACAATTTCAGGAATCTGAAATTTATACTCCAAACACTTAAATAAAATCTGAGAGGAAATATTGTAGGGAAAATTACCGACAACAATGAACGGAGTTTCATCAAAAAGCGTAGAGATATCATAAAGCAAAAAATCCCCCTTAATAATTTGATTCGAAGACAAATCAGAAAAATGATTTTGTAAATAATGAATAGATTCAGAATCAACCTCCATCATATAATACATAGTATAGGCGTCACTCGAAAGAATATACTTTGATAAGGCGCCAGTGCCCGGACCAATTTCTAAAATGTTTGGGCAATCCAAGGGCCTCGTGATTGATGCTGCAATTTTCGCACAAACGGTTTTGTCTTTCAAAAAATGCTGGCCTAATTGTTTTTTGGGTTTAACCCTCATGTTTAAATTCTTGTATTATATTCAGTTCTGTTCTAAAAGCCGCAAAACGACCTTGAAACTTAACGTTATGCTCATTTTGAAGACTTTGAGCATGCATCGCCTTATACTCTAGCAGTCCCTTTTCTGTGTAGGCAGTATACATGATGGCATAGGTCTTCCCCCCCTGCTCCTCTGCACCAACAAGACGGCAAAGTTTGCACTCTTTAAAATACCCTGTTCGAATGACGTCGGGAATATGAGTGTCGCGAATCCATGACAACCATTCTGTTTCGCTCGAAGCATCAATACTAATCGTCACATTGTATAAAATCATATTCAAAAGTAATTGAATTTGTATTCATTCTAATTAAATCTTGTCTTTTCGTTTGTTCTCAGGTAAAAAAACCATATTTTTGAGTGAATTCTAAACTGATTTTTATGAAAAAAATGCTACTTTATTTTTGTGCTATCTTTCTTTTTTCTGCACAAGTTAACGCCCAGAGTTGCACTCCGGGAACCAATTTTGCTGATTCCTCTTATGGAATATGGCCAGACACAACGACAAATTTTCCTCCTGCAATGGTGAATGAACCTTATTCTGAAGATCTTAATTTTAAGGTGCCTTCAGAGGTTTCTGCAGACATTACCGGTGGGGACCCCGCTCTTGATGCCTTCATCGGATCGCCTATTCAAAGCTTTTCAGTTTCGTCTGTAGATGGACTGCCAAGCGGATATGATTATGCCTGTAACACAGCGACGTGTGAATATCTTGGGGGTGAAAATGGGTGTGCCAATGTATACGGAACGACCGCGGATCCGGGCGTTTATGACGTATCCATTACAGTTGAAGGGGTGATCTTGGTGGTGCTTTTCCCAGGTTTACCTGAGACTCCGGTTACGCAACCGCTTACTTTTGGTGGATATCGAATTGAGGTTGGATCAGCTGGAACAATTGAAAACATAATTGCTCCAATTACCGTTGCTCCAAATCCCGCTAACGATGTTATCTCGGTTCATGGAATCACGGCATCCATGGAGGCGTCCGAGGTTTCGATTTTAAATTTAGAGGGCAAGGTGGTCAAATACCGAAATTTAGAATTGTCCAATGACTTCAACTTCAACTTAGAAGATATTCAGAGTGGAATTTACTTTGTAAAAGTAGCTCACAAATTTGGAACAGAAACCATTAAGTTTATCAAGGAATAAATAGGTTAAATAAAGATTATTGCAAGGGGACCGAGGTCCCCTTTTTTATTTGTAG
>CAJWCX010000060.1 GCA_913031405.1 uncultured Flavobacteriales bacterium
ACGCGCTTTGTAGATAAAATCCTTGTCACCTAAGAGCAATGAGCCCACCGGAGCTCCGAGTCCTTTGGATAAACAGATTGAAATAGAGTCAAAAGGTTGGGCATAGGTTTTAAAATCGATATTATTTTCGATTAAAGCATTAAAAACTCGGGCACCATCTAGGTGCAGAGGCAATTGTTGCTCGTTACAATATTTTTTGATTTCTCTTATTTCATTGAAATCATAAACCGATCCACCTCCGCGGTTAGAAGTATCTTCCAAAGAAACCAGCTGAGTGAGCGGATGATGTGGGTCATCAGCGGGGTTTATCCAATTGCCAATCTCATTAGCGCGAATATGACCTCTAACACCGTTTATTGTTCTGGTTGAAGCTCCCGAGTTTTTTGCAATGCCCCCTCCTTCGTATTTGAAAATATGACTGTCTTTATGACAAATCACCTCTCCTCCTGGTGAGGTATGAAGATTGATGGCGATTTGATTGGTTTGTGTTCCTGATGAGCAGAATAAGGCGTCTTCCTTGCCGAATAAATCAGCAGCATAATTTTGAAGTTCATTTACTGTTGGATCTTCTTCAAATACATCATCCCCCAATTCAGCTTGAAACATGAATTCAAGCATTTCCTTTCCAGGCTTTGTAACGGTATCACTTCTAAAATCGATCATTCCTATTATTTTTGTAAAAATACGATTTATGGAAGAATTATATATCTCATTATTAATCTGTATTATTTCATTTACAGCTTCTGTTTTAACCTTTTTTTCAGGCTTTGGTTTGGGAACAATGTTGTTGCCAGTATTTTGTCTATTTATGCCTGTAGAGCTTGCAGTTCTTGCTACAGCAGTAGTACATTTATTAAACAATCTACTCAAGTTTTTTTTGATTCGAAAAATGATCGATCGAAGTGTTTTGATTTCTTTTGGAATAGCTGCTGTGTCTTCAGCATTTCTTGGTGCTTTATTTCAAGATTATTTGGGTTCAGGAGGAGTGGTGTATCAGTTAAGTTCGTTTTCATATTTCGGTGAAGTAGAACTCTTGTCTTTTGTTATTGGTATTCTTATGATTGGTTTTGCTATTCTCGACTTTCTTCCTTGGATTAATAATCTTTCTTTTAGGAAAGGACAGTTTTTTATTGGAGGCTTACTGAGTGGTTTTTTTGGGGGGCTTTCAGGTCATCAAGGTGCTTTTAGAGCTGCATTTTTGTCCAAATCAAATTTATCTTCAGATGTATTTATCTCCACTTCCGTTTGCTTATCCCTTTTGATTGACATGGTTCGAATTCCTGTCTATCTTAATTCAAATGATGGCTCTTTGGAAAGTTATTGGCATACCATCATTTTGGCCTGTGTTTGTGCCTTTTTAGGCTCATTTATTGGGAAGAGATTATTCACAAAACGAAAAGTTAAAAATATCCGCTTAATTGTTGCTGTATTTTTATTCATAATGGGTGCAGGAATGATTTTAGGATTCATTTAGTCCATTGAGGTGCCTCGGTTACTTTCTGCTACTTTCTTTTTCCTTTTTTTGGCACATTTTTTCTTCTTGACTTGTTGAAAATTAATTGTTTTTACTCCGTATTCGTCAAAGCTATATTCTTCAATTAGGGCCCCTTTTTTACCAAATATTTTTACAGTTTTTTCACGACTATCCATATAATAATCTTTATGGGTTCCGAAGGGGAGGTCTTTTTTATAGTATTGCTCGTTTAATATTTTTCCAAGAGTATTGTAGGTGATAAAGTCTCCATGTTTTTTCCCTTTGTCCCAGAATTCTTCCCTAGCGATAGATTCATCATCGAAATAGTAAATCCAAGAACCGTGTTTGAGGCCCTCGAAGTATCCCACCTCAAGCTCTTTTTTACCATCGAGGGAATAATTGATTTGGCTTCCATGAAGAAGCCCATCCTTATAACCAACCTTCTTCTTTATTTTGGAGTTATCGTAATAGCTTTTTTTGATACCACTTATCCGATTGTTGGCATACTCCTGATATTTGAGCGTATCTCCTTTTCTATTAAAAACAATAAATGGACCATAAAGTAAGCCCATGTAATGATTAACAATAGTTTTGACTCGATTTGTGCTGTCAAAATAGCTTGTGCTGGTTCCATGAAGAACACCGCTCACATAATTTTGAGAAGAGTAGGGGCAGCCAGATGCAAAGTAGGAGGTGTCTGAACCATGTCTTTTGCCTTCAACTATTGTAATTTGCTGCTCTACAACGCCATTCCTATGACAAGTTGTGCATGATCCATCAAAAAGGGTTCCCAGGTTTGATCTTGAATAATAATGGTTGGTTACAGAATCAAAAGCAACTTTTTCATAGCAATTGGTGAGGTATTGATAATTGCATATTTTCTTTCTCTTGAAGCAGGGGGTTTTTTGGCCTTGCATTGAAGAGGCAATGGATAAAACAAAAAACAGAAGAACTATCTTTTGTAATTTATTCATGGTTCCAGTTGATATTTCGTAAGTAAAGAAAAGTTTTTTTTCATTTTCTCTGGAATGACAATTGATTTTTTCTCAATCATATTATATCCGACCATTTTTGAACTTGCTCGAGTACAGATTTGTCCCTTTAGCCTAATTTCATAATGCAAAACAAAACTTTTGTTACCAATGTATCCAATAGACATTTCAATGACTGGTTTATCATTTAAAAGTAAAGGCTTGATGTATTCGACTTTGTTTTCAACCAAAATAAAGCCTTCATGCTCCCAGTCCCATTCTTGACCTAATAATTTCTCGAAATAATAAACTCTGGTGTACTCGAAATAGTTGAGGTATACTGCATTATTTACATGCCCCATAAGGTCAATATCTGAATAACGAATTTGGATATGTACCGGTTTAATCATATCTTATCCAATTCTTCAAATTCTGAATTTTGGCTCACATACTCAGGTATGATTTCTTTCAATATAAGCACGAGTTCTTGATTTTTTTGCCCATCAATTAGGGAAATCAACTTATTGATTTCATCGTTCATGTTTCCCCTAACATTTGTTTTGGCGATAAGAATTTTATCGTGATGTGTTGGTAAGGTGTTCTCCTCATTTGCCAGCAGCTCTTCAAACAGTTTCTCTCCTGGCCTTAGTCCTGTGATTTTTATTTGAATGTCTTTATTAATAGTCAATCCGCTTAAGGAGATCATTTTTTTTGCAAGATCAATAATCTTTACTGATTCTCCCATATCAAAGACATATATCTCTCCGCCTTTACCCATTGCTCCAGCTTCAAGGACTAGCTGACAAGCCTCCGGAATAGACATGAAAAAACGGTTGATTCTTTCGTCGGTTATAGTTATTGGACCTCCGTTTTCTATTTGCTTTTGAAAAAGGGGAATGACTGAACCATTCGAGCCGAGAACATTTCCGAAGCGAGTCGTGATAAATAATGTTTTGCTTGTTGTGTTTTTTGATTGAATATAAATTTCAGCCGCTCTTTTGGTTGCACCCATAACATTTGTTGGATTAACAGCTTTGTCTGTCGAAATAAATATGAATTTTTCCACACCAAATTTATCACATGCATCTGCAAGGTGTTTACTTCCAAGAACATTGGTTTTTACTGCTTCAGAGGGGTTGAGCTCCATTAAAGGTACATGTTTATATGCCGCGGCATGAAAAACGATTTGTGGTTGAAAGCTATTGATAAGATTAATAATCCGTTCGTGATGTGTAACATCTCCAATAACAATTTCAAAATTCAGTTGGGGTTCAGTGTCTTTTAACTCCCATTGTAAATCATACAGGGCCGATTCAGCTTGATCAAATAGTATTACTTTTTTAGGGTTGAATCGGGCAATTTGTTTAATGAGACCACTTCCTATACTTCCTGCTGCTCCGGTAACTAGAATGGTTTTTTCTTTTAAGTTTTTATTGATTTCCTCAACGTTTAGTCGTATCTCTTCTCTACCAAGTAAATCTTCTATCTTGGCCTTTACAAATTGTTTTGAACTGAACTCACCATTGATCCAACTTTTAGGGTCGGGGACTTTTTGCACCTTGATATTGAGCTCAATGCATTCGTCTAAGAGGGCCTTTCTTCTCTGAGGTTTAGGGTTTTGAATGGCAATAATGACTGTATCGATGTTGTATTTGTTATGAATTTTCTTCAGCATTTGTGGTCCATGGACTGTTTTACCCTCGATCCTAGTGTCCCATAGCTTTTTGTTATCGTCAATGAAGCATATAATATTTTGATTGTTTCTTGTATCGTTCTGAATTGTTTTTTTTGTAATCAATCCGGACACTCCTGCGCCATAAATGACAATGTTTTCTACCTTATCTTTATTTCTTATTGATTCTAAATAAATCAGTTTGATTACAAATCGACTTCCTATGATAAATGAAAAGCTCGCTAAAAACTCAACAATAACTACTGAGGTTGGAAGGAAATAGTAGCCATCCACAAAATAAAACCGCAGTGCTCCAAAGAAAATAAAGACAAGAGTACAAGTTGATACGGCAAAAAAGATTCTATTTAATTCATGAGTGGAAGTATGTCTAACCAATCCCTTGTGGATTTGATAGGAATAGAAAACCAGAAACTTTACTGCAATAAAGAGCCATATGTAATTAGATAGTTTGTCCCATTCTTCTTGAATTAATTCAGATTGTCTGTCCAAATCAAAACGTATAACGTAAGCGAATAATAACGCAAACAGGTTGATGAATAAGTCAACAAGTATGATAATCCAACGCGGAGTTCTGGATTCAAAAATAACCATGCTGTAAAATTAACAAGTTAAATCAATCGTTGCGAATCAAATGAATGTTGCCGTGCTTATTTATTGCTTTGCCACCATTTGTCGTCGCTTTGATGAGATAAAAATATACACCATCCTCTGCTTCATTTCCATTCAATATGTTTCCATCCCATGCGAAATTTGCTTGTTCAAAAGTTCTAATCAAATTTCCCCACCTATTATATATGTGACAATTAAATGTCTTGATACCTTGAAAATCAATTAGTTCAAAATAATCATTATTTCCATCATTATTTGGTGTAAATACATTTGGAACGTTTAAGTCACAATCATAAAAAACAATATATGCGCTGTCGGTGTATATACCACAACTATTTGATGCTGTTACCCAATAATAATTAGTTTGATTAATATCAATTGAGTTCTCTATGCTTCCGTTGTCCCATAAATAACCTGTATTTTGATCCGCTGTTAGGGCGATTAGTTTATAATTTTCACCGATACAAAGTAAAGTGTCGAGAACTTCTGTATATGGGTCAGGAATAAATTCAATTTGAAATGACGCTTGGGTATTGCATACAGTATCCTGATAAGCTATGGTGTAAATACCAGGTTCAGATGCCTCCAATGAAGGATTGGTGTTCAATTCATTATCAAATGTGATGTTGGTGCTTGAGGCTGACCATTGACTACCTGTAAACGAAACAATATTTTCAATTTGAAAAGAAAGGTTACATAATGCGGTATCTGTTAAATCAACTATAGGAGCAGGGATTTCATCAATAAGGAAATCAGCCGAGGTTGAACAATTTAGGCTATCTACAACTATGAGTTCATAACTTCCCCAGTTCAAATTCTCAAATGTACCTATTGAATTGACGGAAATGGTGTCATTTTCTAAGAAAATAAAATAGGAGTAAGGGGTGACTCCAAGAGAAACAAATGCATCAATTGTTCCATTGACTAATCCACAATAATCGTCTGTAACCATTACGGTGTCGATTTGAGGATTTGTTGAAGGCAAGATCTCAACACTTTCCTGATTCGTGCATCCTTCTGAATCCAATATGACTAACTCGTAGATTCCTGGATTATTTTGCTCAAATTGAGAGGAACTCATATAGCTTAGGCCACTATCAATACTGTATTGATAACCGGGGGTCCCTCCAGTTCCGTCAAAAGAAATGGTTCCATTTTCATTACCACAGGTGGTATTTTCAACGATGAGGTTGACGATAAATAAGGAGTCTACACCTTCCAACAAGACTTGGGCAGTATCAATACAGTCATTTTCATCAACAATGATGATGTTATATAATAAAGTATCTAGTTCCGTAAAGCTTCCGGAGGATTGAAAATTACTCCCGTTATCAATACTAAATTGATAATCAGGTGTGCCACCAAAAGCTGTAATTTCGATTTCTCCATTGATTCCTCCACAAAACGGATTCAAAACTGATATGTTGTCAATTTCTGGAAAATCAACAGATACAAACACAGTATCATAACAAAAATTTTCACCGTCAGTCATTTCGATTACATAAATCGTATCTTCTGCTGGGCATGCTTGTACGGGATTTTCTCCAGTATAATTCCCTTCGCCATAGGAATAATTATCATGAAGCCACGTCATATTATAGTTTGTCGTAACTAAGGAGATTTCAACATTATCCATTCCCCAATGATCGTATATTTCAGAAGTCGCTTCGAGTTGAGTCCACCTGAACATTGTGTTAGTGGTCTGCGCTGCGACAGGGATATTTTCACAATATTGATTCCATACGGTCATCGAAGATGGTGCTCCTCCGTTTAAAGGGGGCCAATAATTTATGGTGTTCCAACTTGCTCCGTTATTGATCGAGTATTGAAGGGTAACACCTTCATCTCCCAGGTCGGGTCCCTCACACGGTGAAGGATCTTCTTGAATGGCATATCTCATTTCAAAACATACATTGCCTCCTGACGAGACATCAAGACCCACGGTAGCCATTGTCCTTGGTGCAGGAGAACTATTTCCCATCCACATAAATTGACTTCCATCCAACGAGGGTATTCCACAGGTCGATGCTGATATGGTAACAGTTTGGGTAAAATCCCAGCCTACAGGTTGACCGCTATTAAAGTTCTCAGTGAAGGCACTTGTATTTTCTCCAAAACCATTTGCTGATAATGTAACGCAATCATTACAGGCTATATTTTCAGAAGAAATTGATCCCTCAACAGTGCATTGTCCAA
>CAJWCX010000061.1 GCA_913031405.1 uncultured Flavobacteriales bacterium
AGAGCTTCTTGAGGAAGTTTATAACGTAAATCCCAATATAGTATTGGTTTTAATGAATGGACGTCCTTTGGTATTATCATGGGCCGAAGAACATATACCTGCTATATTAGAGACCTGGCATTTGGGTTCCCAAAGTGGAAATGCTATTGCGCAGGTAATTTATGGTGATTATAATCCAAGCGGAAAATTACCCATGAGTTTTCCTCGAAGTGTGGGGCAATGCCCAATCTACTACAACCATAAAAATACGGGTAGGCCTGGTGCTGATGGAAAAGATACTGGTAGTGTTTTTTGGTCACATTATGGGGATGAGAAGAATACAGCTTTATACCCTTTTGGGTATGGTTTAAGTTATACCGATTTCGAATATTCTGCCATTAAGTTGAGCTCAAATGCGTTTTCTGCAGGTGGTTATATTGAAGCCTCGGTTAACGTTAAAAATACAGGAAAATATAAGGGAAAAGAAGTCGTTCAGATGTATATTCATGATCATTATGCAAGTTTAACACGACCTGTTAAAGAGTTAAAAGGTTTTGAGTTAATAGAACTCCAGCCAGGAGAGTCAAGAAAAGTAAAGTTTCTTATAACTGAAGATACGTTGAAGTTTTTCAGTGCTCAAAACAAATGGGAAGCGGAATCTGGTGATTTTACTGTCTACATCGGCACAAACTCTGATACGAAGCGAAAATCTATTTTCCATCTGAATTGAATTTAAAGGTCTTTTTATGTTTTAAGGATTAAATTTGTTCGCTATGGACCACGATATTGAGTTACGATTTCAAAACTTAAAGTCTCATTTGGAGCAATCTTTCGGAGAAGATCTAGACATACATGGAGTACTTTTTCTAATTGGTGTCAATGAGCTTGGTCACGGTCACAAAAAATATTCAAAACAAGAGAAAACGGATTTAATCCATATAGCGATATGTACGCTACTGGTTCCCTATGGATATTACGAATATAAGGGTAGAGATGAAGAGGGTTGGCCTCATTTTGAATTGATTCACAATTTACCCGCTATAAGCAGTACACAACAGCAGCATTTAATAAAAGAAGGGGTTTTAGATTATTTTAAGACTCATGATTATCACAAATGAAAACGTCATTTATTTTACTATCAGAACTTTACCCACCTTTTTATTTTTTCCTGCGTTTGTTGCGGTCCAAATAAAATAAACACCCGTAGCCACTGGCTGCCCATTAATAGATCTACAATCCCAAGTTGCTGTTCCTCCATTTGATGTCGTGGCATACACCAAATTACCCGCCGCGTCTGTTATTTTAACATCTGAGTTGTAACGGATTCCCTGTATGGTTACTGGACCCGCATACCCTGGTCTAACAGGATTGGGAAAGACAACACAGCTTTCATAAGAAGGATCTTCATAGCTAGCACTTGTTCTATAAGAAACCAGTCCTTGATCGGTTATAATGTATAACTCGCCATTTGTTTGATCAAGTTTAAGGTCAAAAATATTGTTTGAAATCAAGGGAGAGTTTTCACTTGTGTGCTGCTCTATGATTTCTGATCCATCTGGACTCAGCAATAAAATTCCTGCATTGGCAGTAGCAATCCATTTTCGGTTACCTCCGTCTACTTCTATGTCGGTGATATGTGTATTGCCCAAGACGTATTCAATATTTCCTTCAAAGGACACTTTTATTCGTTGAGCGTCATATTCTCCGGGACTTGAAGAAAAGGCATTAGCGGCATTGTACAATATGGCAAAGCCTGCGTCTGTTCCAATCCAAATTTCTCCATCAAAATCAGCAGCAATTGCAGTTACGTTTTTAGAAGGAAGGTTCCCTGAATTAATGCCGGTGCTCAATTGAATATATGAATCATCATCCGGATTGCTTAAGGTCTCGTTGTAATTGTAACCAAAAAGACCTTCGTTTTCAGAGGCAAACCATAAATGGTCATTGAAATCGACAATCAGTTTAGTCGTATAAATATTTCTGGCGTTTACTCCACAATCAAAATTCATCCATACGCCATCAGAATCCATAACATTCAAAGGATTTTCAGTATATCCGTTTAGAACCCAAAGGTTCCCATTTGGGTCGTATGTTACACTTGAGGCCAATGCCCATCCATTTCCGATTTCGGTGAAGTTTAAAGTTGAGTTTGTATTGTTAAAAAGTGTGACAGAATCATTATTGAAAATACTTAAAGGTTCTTCAGAATAGGTTGCAACAGCAACTTGATTTGTATTTATTGGGTTTACAGCAATATCAATGAAATCCCAGATATTTACATTCTGCCATGGTTCCACATCGATTTTATTACGGAATGTCCATCCTTCATTCTCAAACAGATGAATACCATTAGTACTAAAGGAAGGAAGTTTTCCGGATAATCTTCCACTGGCTATTGCCAGCTTGTCGCTTTGCCAATCCATCGAATAAAAATCATTATTGTAAGGACCAGTAATGGAGTATCTTCGATATGAAATTGCTGAAGGGAATAAGAACAAACCTTTTGTTCGATCTGCAGACCATATTCCCCTTTCGTTTCTCACTGTTCGTAAGGGTGAAATCCATATAAACATGTTACCCGAAGTATAGGACTGAGGACTTTCAAGTGATGACTCATAAATATAAATAGACCCATCCATATTAACCGCAAAAGAAGAATCAGTAAGCACATTAATGGAGTTGATTTCTAAGGAGTATGGAGTGTCAGTCAATAAACCCAGACCGCCCCCTTTAAGAAAATAGACACTGTCTTTTCCATACTGGTCTTGTTTAAAAAGAATAAATTGCTTTTCTTGAAAACGTTCTATTTCTGAATAACTATCTTGGCTTAAGATGGGCAATCTTGGGTCAACTTCCCATTGACTCACGTCAGGTAATGCTGGATTTGATAAAAGACCTAGTTTGAGTCTACTAGGAGTTAGTGCAAAAATAGTATCATGTGAAAAACTGAGGTCTAGAAGGGCCTCGTTACCACCCGTTGGATAAAAGGTGTCTTTGATTTCATTTTTACTTAAGTCAAGTTTGACAATACAGAAATCGGTAGCTATATAAACGAAATCACCAGAACGTTCAAACCGATTAATTCTTTTAGAACTGGGGACTTCTGCTAGCTTTATTGCTGGAATATTATAAATGTTATCGTTGGTGATTTTATCAATGTTTCCATTCTCATATCCAACAAGCACAGCATCAGAAACGGAATCATAATAGATACAAGAAATATTAATGTCTGATAGGCCATTGATGTCTGTGAGTAATTCTTCTTCTTCTGTTTCATAATTATATACATGGATACCATTTTCAAATGCTGTAAAAACACTACTATTCACAACAGCAAGATCTAACGCTTTACCTGAAGCAACGTGCAGTCGCCACTGACCCATTCCAATCTGAGCACAAAAATAATTACCCATGACAAGGGTACTGATTAATACAAAAACTTTCACTTTTGAATAACGCATATTGTTTTAAAATATTTAATAGAAACAATAAGAATGTTGTAATGTTTCTTCTGTTCTTCTTTAGTAATTTAACACTTAAGAAGAATTAATAGTGGTGAAGAGTAAGTTCAAAGTTAGTGATAATAACCTTTTTCTTGTATGCATGTGTTATATTTGCAGAACAAATAGATTGTATTTCAATGGAAGAACATTTTTCAACGAACAACGCTCCAAAACCTGTAGGTCTTTATCCTCATGCTCGCCGAGTAGGTTCCTTGCTCTTTTTATCTGGAGTTGGACCTCGAGTTGCGGGATCGAATCAAACAGATTCTCAAGTTCCAGGTCTAAAGTTAGATCATAATGGAAATTTCATTGAGTTTGATTTTGAAGCTCAATGCAGAAGTGTATTTGACAATGTCAAAGTTATTCTAGAGGATTCGGGTTCAAGTTGGGGAGAACTTGTTGACGTTACAGTTTTTCTTGTAAATATGAAAAGAGACTTTCATGTTTACAACAAGGTTTATGCCGAATATTTTAAGGAAAACCAACCCTGCAGAACTACAGTCGAGATTAACTCTTTGCCGACACCTATAGCCATTGAGCTGAAGTGTGTGGCTACAATTAAATAAATATGATTGGATTTATTATTAGATGTTTGGTGGCTACAGCAACTTTGGGTTTTAATACCTACCTTTTTTATACAGGTTACTGGGGCTGGGGTATTTTTATGATATTCATTTCGTTCCTTGTTGTTTTTTCTTTTTTTAGAAACGAAAACATGATTCTTGCTGTGGTTCAGATGCAACGTGGAAATACTGAAAAAGCATTAAAGTACATTAATCGAATTCGTTACCCTCAATTTCTTCCAAGAAAACAACATGCCTATGTTTTATTTTTGCAAGCTATTATGGGTGCCCAACAAGTTGGGTTGACTCAAAGCGAACAAAAATTGAGAAAGGCCATAAACCTTGGTTTAAGAAAGTCTGAAGACAACGCAATGGCCAGGATGCATTTGGCTGGAATATGTGCTCAAACTGGAAGAAAAAAAGAATCACTTTCCTTGCTATCTGAAGCCAAAAAGCTAGATAAATCTGGGATGATGAAGGATCAAATCAGAACCATGCAACAGCAGTTACAGATGGCTCCCTCAAAAAACCAAATGAGAATGGCTCAAATGATGGGAGGTAGAAAGAAGTCTCCTAAAATGAGATAGCATGTCAATTTCAAACTTGTACACTGAGCACTGGGCCGATTATGAGCTCATTGATGCAGGAGGAGGGAGAAAGCTTGAGCGCTGGGGTGATATGATTACCATAAGACCAGAGTTTCAAGCCTATTTTCATAGCGGGTTGCCTTTTTCTGAATGGATGAAAATGGCACATTGGGAATTTATTGAAAAGAAAGGAAAAAAAGGTGTTTGGAAAGAACTTAGAAATGGAGCTCCACCTTCTTCTACGGTTCATTATGAAAGAGTGCAATTTCACATTGAATTGACCAAGTTCAAACACCTTGGTCTGTTTCCAGAACAAAGAATCAATTGGGATTATATTAACGAAAAGGTTTCTTCAGAAGATCGATTTTTAAATTTATTCGCCTATACGGGAGCGGCTTCATGTATGGCCAGAAATAAGGGTGCTGAGACCTTTCATGTAGACTCTGTAAAACCAATGATTTCATGGGCAAAAAAAAACATGGAAAAGAGCCGTTTAATGAACATAAGGTGGGTGCATGAGGACGCCTTGAAGTTTGTAGTCAGGGAGGAGAGAAGAGGAAACAAATATGATGCTATCATCATGGATCCGCCAGCCTGGGGACTTGGTGCCAAAGGAGAACAATGGAAGCTTGAAGATCAAATTGATTCACTTTTATCAACGGCATCGGGCGTGCTTTCAGAACGCGGCTTTTTAATATTAAACACTTATTCTCCAACTATTGAGGGTGAGACCCTTCAAGAACTGGTTTCAATGTATTTCCCAAAAAGAGAAGCTCAAGTCTTTCATTTAAACATGAACACAAAGACCTCTAAAAAACTATATTATGGTGAGCTTGTAAGGATAGACAAGCCACATGAAATCATCACCGCCGCTTAAAAAATATTTTTACAGCAGGTCGTTTGCTAAGTTGGCCAATTCGGACCGCTCACCTTTTTCCAGCTTTACATTTGAAAAAAGAGGTTGGCCATTGAGTCGATCAATAAGATAAGCGAGACCGTTACTGTTTTCGTCCAAATATGGCGTGTCAATTTGATGCACATCCCCCGTGAAAACAATTTTAGTGTTTTCACCTGCTCGCGTAATGATTGTTTTGACTTCATGAGGGGTTAAGTTTTGTGCTTCATCAATAATGAACATGATATTGGACAAACTTCTTCCGCGAATAAAGGCAAGTGGCGTAATTAAAATTTTACCTGATTCTTGCATTTCTATGATGGCTTTGTGTTTTTTTTCATTGGTCCCAAATTGAGATTTAATGAATTTAAGGTTGTCAAAAAGAGGCTCCATATAGGGACCTATTTTATCATTTGCATCACCCGGAAGGAATCCAATTTCTTTATTTGATAAGGGTACAATTGGACGAGCAAGAATGATTTGATTGAATTGCTTAGCCTGCTCAAGGGCAGACGCCAAGGCTAAAAGTGTTTTACCGGTTCCAGCAACCCCTTGAATGGCCACAAGTTTTATATTGGAGTTAACTAAGGCATGCAGTGCAAAAGCTTGTTCTGCATTTTTAGGCTTTATGCCGTAGACAAATTCTTTTTCGATGCGCTCGATTTGATCTACAGCGTGATTAAAGAAGGCTAGTGAGGAAGATTTGCCGTTTTTTAAAATGTAATATCCATTAATGAGTTTGTTTTTTCCTAAAACATCCTCTGCATCAATTCTCCCTTTGGTAAAGATATCTCTTATTTTTTCCGAATCAACGCCTTCAATCGTGTTTGATTTCTCCTCGTTTTGAATGGTGACTTTCCCAGTTTCGTAGTCCTCAGCAACAACACCTAGGGCTTTGGCTTTAATTCTGAGGTTGATGTCTTTTGTAACTAGTGTAACAATATTTTTTGGCTCTTTTTCTTTGAGATATAGTGCCGCATTAATGATTTTATGGTCGTTTTTACCTTCTGCATATATGGTTTCTGCATCCAGGTCTTTAGGTTTTTTCTCCATGATGACCCTGAATTGCCCTTTTCCCTTTCCCAATGAAATCCATTCTTGTAAGCCACCGTTTCCTGACAGTCGATCAATAAAACGGATAACCTCTCTTGCACAGAAATTTTTAGTGTCATTACCAACTTTGAATTTATCCAGTTCCTCGAGAACTGTTATAGGTATGGCAACATTGTTGTCTTCGAATGTTGAGATGGCTTGATGGTCATGAAGTAATACAGAGGTGTCAAGAACGAAAATTTTTTCTTTTTTAGCCATTAATGTGTTTTTTTGAAAGGTAGCTTTAAATAAATTAATTTATATGAAATAGAGGATCTATTTTTCTACATCTTTTTGTTAAAATGTTTGTCGTTATTTTTTG
>CAJWCX010000062.1 GCA_913031405.1 uncultured Flavobacteriales bacterium
CGTCCAGTGGGAGAAGATAATTTGGGAAGTCATCACCCGTTAACGATTATTAAGAGAAAAATTATAGACATTTTTAATAAGATAGGTTTTTCCATTTCTGAAGGACCCGAAATTGAGGATGATTGGCATAATTTTTCTGCATTGAATTTTCCTCCAGAACATCCCGCGAGAGACATGCAAGACACTTTTTTTATTCAGAAAGGTGATGAGGAAATTGCCTTGCGCACCCACACAAGCTCTGTTCAAGTTCGTGTAATGGAGAACAATCAGCCTCCTATTAGGACCATTTCTCCTGGTAGGGTTTATAGAAATGAAGCTATATCAGCGAGAGCTCATTGCTTTTTCCATCAAGTGGAAGGACTTTATATTGACGAAGGCGTTTCGTTTGCAGACCTAAAACAAACACTACTACATTTTGCTAAAGAAATGTTTGGAGAAAAGGCTGAAATCCGTTTACGACCCTCGTATTTTCCTTTTACGGAGCCGAGTGCTGAAGTTGATGTGTCATGTACAATTTGTGGATCCAAGGGTTGCAATGTTTGTAAGTATACTGGTTGGTTAGAAATATTAGGTTGTGGGATGGTTGATCCAAATGTACTTGACGCAAGTGGAATCGATTCAAAAAAGTATTCCGGTTTTGCATTTGGAATGGGAATTGAGAGAATAGCGCAGCTAAAATTCAAGGTCAATGATTTGAGAATTTATTCTGAAAATGATACTCGTTTTTTAAATCAGTTTAAGTCTGCGCTGTAAAATGGAATGGTTAGAGTTAACAGATGATAAACAATTGAGCAACGAAATCCTTGAAACTGGAGACCATATTATATTTAAACACAGTAAGCGATGTAGTATTTCAGTGATGGCCCTAAATAGACTTGAAAGATCAGGATTTCAAAGGTGCTTTAAGGGTGGGTTTTGGATTTTAGACGTGTTAAAATCTAGGAATTTATCCTTGAGTATTGCTTCTAAACTTAATATTCGACATGAGTCTCCTCAGATTATAGTGTTATCAAATAAAAGGGTTATTCATCACGCCTCTCACTTAGCGATTGAACCCGAGACGATCAATAAATTAATGAGTTAACAGAATGAAAAAAAAAATCTTTCATTTGTGTCTGATATATCTACTTTTTCTGATAGGCTCATGCTCCGATCAGAGTGATCAAACTCAAGAAACAAGAATTGATTTTGGTTTCACATTAATGCGTACCAATTATATGATTCAAAAAGGCGGATTATTTTCGTTCAACTGCAAAGGAGTTTCTTCAATGGATCGTATCGAGTTTTATATTAACGGAGAAAATCGTCAGAGTTGGAATCAACCTGAAAGCGATCTCTTTCAGGTAAAAACAGATGGTATTGAGCTAGGGGTATACTCAATTGAAATAAGAGGATTCAAAAACAATGAATTGATTGCCGCTGATGGGAGAGTTTTGATGGTAAACTCAAACGAGTCTCCGAAGCAAATTGGTTATGAGCTGGTTTCGAGTCATCCTCACAACCCTAATAATTTCACTCAGGGATACGAATTTCATAATGACCGTCTTTATGAATCGACTGGAAATCCAAATAATCGAGGCACTACGAAAGTAGCTGAAATTGATTATAAGACAGGTGCTTCAATAAGGGAAACGACACAACCGAATCCGATTTTTGGAGAAGGCATGAGCATTCTGGGTTCAAAGGTTTATCAAATTTCATGGCGTGATCAGAAGTGCTTTGTATATGATATCAATACATTTGAGTTAGATACTGTTTTTATATATTCAGGAGAGGGTTGGGGATTATGTAATGATGAAACCAGCCTCATTATGTCTAATGGAACTAACGAAATTGTGTACCGAGACCCTCTAAACTTTGAAATTACAAAGCGTATTTCTGTTCATTCGGATGAGGGACCTGTAACCAATTTAAATGAACTGGAATTTTATGATGGCAGAGTATATGCCAACCTTTGGAGAAATGAGATTAGAAATCAACAGGATTCAAGAATGAATTTTAGTAAAATAATTGAAATCAATCCTCAAAATGGTCAGGTGACAGGACAAATTGATATTAGAGATCTTATCGAAAGATCAATCAAGTCAGGGGTTCCGAATGGTATTGCTTTCAGGGCTTCAACTGAAACTTTTTGGATTACCGGAAAGTACTGGAATGAAGCCTATGAAATAAAAGTGAATCCTTAAAAATAAACTGGAGATATGTTAAACGTTCCCTTGGTTATAACGATAGCTGGAAAGGGTATTTTTACACAATTGATTACTTTTAATAATGACTTTAAAAATCTGGATTTCATTTGGATTTGTGCAAGGTCTAAATCTAACGAAAAGAGATATTCTCTATGGCTTTCGTAACCCATGAAATTAGAGGAGTTTCCTTTAAGTCTGGCATCAATACTGTGACCTAAACTTATCATCATCCATTTAGGCCATTTTTTCATCCCCAGCTGGCCTGGTGAAAAAGAAATCCAATACGTCTGACCGTTATAATCTTTTAAAAGAGATTCCATAAAATTATTACCAAGTACTTGTGGTCTCATTTCTGCGTAAACAGTTTGGTGGAATGAAAATTTTGGTTGAAAAATTTGCTTTGAAAAAAAAGATTCCTGAAACAAAAACCATCCCGTACCAGCTATATTGGCTACCATATCGCTGATAGAAAACCCCCAATTAGTGCTATGACCATCCATGATTTCAATAGCACTCATGTAGGCCAAAGAAATGGATGACGCCAACAGCGCGCTACTACGCTTAGACATTCCGGCCCATTGATATACTTCAGTCATATTTTTACTCAATTCGTATGAGGACATCACATGCCCCATTTTGTCCATTTGCATCCAATTTTTGGAATCATCAAATAAATGGAACGCTTCTTGTTTCTCCTCACTATACCAAAGGCGATGGAGTCCAATAAGGCTCACGGAAGACACCAGGCCAATGGAACTGTTTGATATGATGAGTCGTTTTTTATTTATTTTTCCTGTCGAACCTTGTTCTATTAAGTTCTGTGATGTAGAGGAAAAGACAAGAGAAAGAATGCAAAGAAAAATTAGACTTCTCATGATTCGAATTTAGAGAATATAATCTATAATATTGCGTTTCATGTAAAGGAACTCTTAACAAAAATAATTTTTATGGTAAATAGCAGGAAGGATTGGAATGACATTAAAAGTAATGATAGCTGGTCTATTTTCAAGATTATGTCAGAGTTTGTAGAGGCCTTTGATAGAATGGCAAAAATTGGTCCTTGTGTATCTATTTTTGGATCGGCGCGAACCAAGGAAGACAATCCATATTATCAATTGGGCGTTCAAATAGCAGGAGATTTATCACAAAGAGGGTATGGAATTATTTCCGGAGGAGGCCCGGGTATTATGGAGGCCGCCAATAGAGGTGCTCAAAAGGGAGTTGGTCCATCCGTAGGATTAAATATCGATTTACCTTTTGAACAAAATCACAATACATATATTGATCCAGCTCATAATTTAGAGTTTGATTACTTTTTTGTGCGTAAGGTGATTTTTGTAAAGTATTCTCAAGCTTTTGTAATTATGCCGGGAGGTTTTGGTACCCTGGATGAACTTTTTGAGGCACTTACCCTTATTCAAACGAAAAAAATTGCCAATCGTCCGATAGTCCTTGTTGGAAAGCAATACTGGAAAGGCTTAACTTCATGGATAGAACAAACCATGCTGTTAGAGGGGAATATTTCTAAATCAGATTTGAGTCTCTATAAATTGGTCGATACCTCGGAAGAAGCAGTAGAATATATTGAGGACTTTTTTAGTACAAACTCATTGAGTCCAAACTTCTAATTCTTCAAAAGACTTTATATTTACAAAGTGAAAGAAAAACTTAAATCATTTTTTCAAAAACGATTTTTTGTCGTTCTCAAACAATTTGTTTGGTCTAAATTCTTTTTGATTAATCTGGGGCTGGTCGCGCTCATCTATTTTGTTGTGGTTTTCTCAACAATTAAGTACCTCGACGTTTACTCAAATCATGGAGAGAAAATAGCGGTTCCAAATCTTGTCGGTAAGAAATCGTCTGAGGCCAAAATGATGTTAGACGAATTGGGTTTAAGTTATGAAATTCTGGATAGCATATATGACCCTAGTCTGCCTAATGGTATTGTGAAGCAACAAATGAGCGAGCCAACAGCGTTGTCAAAGGTATACGTTAAAGCAAATAGAGTAATAGGACTTCGGCTGTCTAAAAAGAGCGAACTGACGGAAATGCCAAACCTCTTTTTTAAGCATGCTGATTTTGCACAAGGAATTCTAGAGAATAGAGGATTTGTTTCTAAAATTGAATACAAACCTACAAAAGAAGCAAATGGTTCTGTATTGGACCAAAAGTATAAGGGCAAGTCTATATCTAAAGGAAAGCGCATTCCTATTGGTTCAGAGATTACACTTGTTGTGGGTCAAAATGAAATTGGTGTGCTTGTAGAGTTACCTAATGTAGTTGGCATGAATTATAAGGATGCATTAAATTTGTTAAATTCATCCGGGCTCAAGTCAATTTCTACCATATGTAATGACTGTGAATCACTTCAGGACTCTCTTTCGGCTGTGGTCTTTGGTCAATCTCCTGAATTTGTTCCAGAAAAGACAGTTGAAAGAGCACAACAAATTGTCGTGCTCATTAATGCGGGGGCAAGTCAAATCGAAGATTCAATACAATGATTTTCAGAAATATTTACTTTCTTACAATTTTAAATGTTTTTCCTTCCTTAATCCATGCTCAAGGAATTGAGATTGCACCTATGGTACAAAACCCATTGATTCAAAGTGAGTATCGGGAAAAATCAAATACAATAGATAGTACATTTATTTTCAGTACAGATACGATTTCGATTCCCTTTTTTGATAATTTCACGACGAATAAAATTCAAGAATATACAGAGGACTTTTCGAACCCTTTAACGACCAGCGAGGTGTATTATTTGATTCTGAATCAAGCAACAGGATTGCCGATTCTTAACAACGTATTTTACACCAATCAGGTAACATTTCATCGATATATTGACATTGCCAACGACACCTATTCAGACACTATCTTTATACCCATAAATGCGGAGATAGCAGACTTTACTTCCTACCCCGTTCTCTATAGCCCTTTGGACTTGTATCCCCCTTATTACATCTATGATACTATTGGAGTCGGTAACCCCCCTGATACCATATGGATTGATTCCCCCTCGTACGTACAAGACTCAGTCACACAATTTTTTATGTCTATCTCAGATCCAGAAAAGTTGTGGAAGGACGATTACGCCTACCATAATTATCGGTTTGGTTTAAATCCAAGAACTTTAGGAGTCATGACATTCGACGGACTTGATGCAAGTGGATATCCATATGCCATAGGAACAACAACAACGGGATACGCCGATTATCTTACTTCCAAACCAATTGATCTAAGTGAAACAAATATTTCGGACTCGATTTATTTATCGTTTTTATATCAGTCTCAGGGCCTAGGAGACATACCTGAGCCATCTGACTCGCTGATACTTGAATTTTATTCTCAAAGTCAAAATCAATGGTTTCATATCTGGTCAGACTCGGGAAAGGCTGTAGGGCCTTTTAAGTTGATTCACCTGCCAATAAATAATCCCGATTTTTTTTCTGATGCATTTCAATTTAGGTTTAAAAACTACGGTGCCTTGTCTGGCGCATTAGATCATTTTCATCTAGATATGGTTTCCATAAAACCCTCGGAGTTTTTGGATACCATTTTTAGTGATTTTTCTTTTGTCTACCCTATCAATACCTTGATAAAAGATTACACCTCTGTTCCTTGGGACCACTATAAGTTTAGTGTTGATAATAGAATGACAGATTCTCTTCAAGTTTTATTATATAATGGGAGTGCTACACCTGAAAACTATTTAGATGGAAGTATTGAGGTTTTTAAGTCGGGTGTAAGTGAGGGCTTGTTTAATTTGCCTGGTTTCACTTTGGCTGAAGAACAAATTAATTATTTCCCTCTCTCATATGCCAGTTCATACCATGATTTATCTACGGGCTATGAGTTTGATAAGGCCCTAAATGGCAAATACGAAGAGTTTGAAGTTTTGACGAGTGCTACAGCGCAATTTGATAATTATGAACCAAATGATTCCATCAGATTCACACAAGGTTTTTATAATTATTACAGCTATGATGATGGCTCTGCGGAAGCGGCATTTGGATTGACAGGTGTACAAACTCGACTTGCTGTTCATTTTGAAAGTTACGAGGCTGATAGCATTATAGGGATTGATTTCTCTTTCGTGCCCTCTGTCAATGATGTTTCTGATAAACTCTTTTTATTGACCGTGTGGTCTGACGATAATGGGGTTCCTGGTGAGGTCTTGTATGAGGATGATGTGTTTTCTCCTAGAGTTCCTATTTATGCTCAGGGCCATAATAATTTTGTTCCCTATTATTTTATCGATACTTCAAAAGTGTCGGTTGGTACTTCTTTTTTTGTGGGCTGGCGACAATTGGATCCGGATCGGCTTAATTTAGGTTTAGATAGAAACATTGACAAGAGTCATGAGATTTTTTACAGTGTAGATGGTGGAGGTTCGTGGTTGTTATCCCCTTTTTCAGGCAGTGCAATGATTAGGCCCATCTTCTCCACGGCCATGGACGCCTCTTTGGGATTAACTGCGCCTACGGTATCTAGTCATCAACTATTGATTTACCCGAACCCTGCGGATCAAGTTATCTCGGTTGAACTGCCCTTATCCTATGCGAATTCAAAGAAATTATTAATGGATGGGTATGGTCGTATCATACAGGAAACCATTTCTGATGCTTTTGATTTATCAAATGTAAGCCCAGGAATATACTTTGTATGCGTCCCTGCTTATTCTTCAGCCTTATCAAAAGTCATTAAGCGCTAAATGGAAGAGGATCAAACATTAGAAAGCAATCAGG
>CAJWCX010000063.1 GCA_913031405.1 uncultured Flavobacteriales bacterium
AATATTTCATAAGTATAGGACATGGGAGTATCGTTGAAATCCCCACAAATAACACTTTTGTATGGTGAATTATTTAAATGGTATCGAACGATATTACTTTGTATTGATCGGGTTTTAAAAGCATTATTTAATTTTGATAATCCAGATCTGAGTTTTGATTGTTTTGTTTTCGAATCTGAGGTTTTAGCTGTTTGTCGAGAGTATTCATCAGCCGTTAATTTTATAGATTGAAAATGAACATTGTAAATCCTTATCGTATCTTCTTTTTTTACAATGTCTGCATAAATACAAAAGTTTGAATTCGTCTTATGACTGCTACCACTTTTCACTATACCTTTATTGATAATGGGATATTTAGAAAACAAGGCGATTCCAAAGTTTTTATTTTTTTGAGAAGGATGGATACTGTTCTCATGATGGATACCTAGGATTTTGTAAATCGAATCTCGAGTATTGAACTTACCTTTTCCGTTTTGATGAAAATATTCTTGAATACAAAGTACATCGGGTTGCTCTCGTCTGATTAGATTTAAAATTTGGTTCTTTGTTTGTTTGGCTCCAGTTCTTGAATCATCAAAGTACCCAAACAACCGGACATTATAGCTCATGACCTTCAGTTTATTGGCATTTTGGGGGATTTTATTTGTTGATAAATCAATAGAAAAAACCCTTACATGGAAAGGAATTCCTATAAGTAGTATAGTTGCAGGAAGAAATAACCATTTTGACTTTAATAAGCCCCAAACGAATAGAAATGACATATTCATAATTACAGAAATAGGGTAGATCAAACCAATGAATGCAACAATGGGAATTCGATTAGGGTCTGTATACGGAGCTGTGTAAGCTATTAACAAAATAAAGGAGCATAAAATATTGATACATCTCAAGGCACAGAGGGCATAAGATTTTATGGGAAATAATTTAGCCATTATTACTCTGATTGAAAAGAAAATCTTTTTCCTCCTTTGTGAGTGAGTCATATCCTGATTTTGAAATTTTATCAAGGATACTATCCGTTTTTTGCTGCTTTTTTCTCTTCTCTGAATTGTATTGTTCGTCTGTCTTGTAATGATCAGACCTGGTATAATACATTTTTGGCTTCTTTTTGAATCGATTTTTAATTGTCATTAAAACTTTATCAATACGGTTCAGAATATTTTTCGAATGATGAAGATTTTGAACGGATAAGAATCCGAAGAATGCGCCACCGATATGAGCAAAATGGGCAACATTATCGTCTTGGTCACCCAGTCCAATAAGGTCTGAAGCTAAAAAGAATAAAGCCAAAATAAATAAGCGTACAGGTAATAATCCAAATAAAAGTACTTTGGTGTTAGGACTATAGAAGGCAAGAGCAGTAAATATGGCCATTACAGAACCTGAGGCACCGATAACATGATGTACTTCGTTTTGAGGGAATAACAAAGTTCCTGAAATTATTTCAAAAAGACCTCCAAAAATCCCCCCGAAAATATAAACGAGCAATAGATTTTTTGCAGTAAAAGATTGTTCAAACATGTTTCCTGCGAAATAAAGAAAGATCATGTTAAATAAGATATGATAAAGGTCAAAGTGAGTAAAGATACTTGTGAGCAATCCCCAGGGCATTAGAATTAGACCATTCACAGAGGCTTCAAGACTAAAGATTACGTTAATTATAGGATAGAGGTCTGTTTCAGCCATTTTTCCTATAGCTTGAACAATGATTATCAATAGAAACACCGCAATATTGGCAATAATGAGCCTATTTGTCATTGTGCCATTTCTAAATTGATGTTTTAGTTCCTCTGTGAGATTTCTTCTCTGATACATTTACCAAAAATTTGAACGGTCTTTTTTTCTCCAATACAATACCATGATCCCTCCTGCAATTGCGCCTCCCAAATGTGCCAAATGTGCAGTGTTATCTAATTCGTTTGGATATATAATCATGTATAAGGTGTAGGCCAAATAGGCACCCACTAAATATTTAGCTTTAACAGGAATCGCAAAATACAAGTAAAATACTGTGTTGGGAAATAATATGGTAAAAGCTGCCATGACGCCAAAAATGGCTCCAGAGGCGCCTACCATGGGTGTGTTAATCATAATAAGGTATTTGTTGATAAGGTCATTGCTAGTCAATGTTCTTAGCCCATCTATTTCATCAATCGAAAACCCTTTGTCTGTTATTTGTGTTTTTAAATTTTCAATTTCATAGACTCCAATGATATTAAATAGGGCAAATGCAGCAAATGCAGATACCAAATAGAATATGAAAAAACGTTTGGGACCCCATATTTTTTCTAGGTGAGCACCTAATATCACAAATATCCACATATTGAATAAAATGTGAAAAAAGTCAGCATGCATAAAAAAATGAGTAACTACTTGAAAGGGCTCGAAAAGAGGTGAATTGACGTAATGGGCACCAAATTCTTGAATCAAGTCGATTCCTTGTATTTCAAGAAAATATGTTGCAACAAAAAACATGATGTTAAGAATCAGAAGGTTTTTTGTGACTTGAGGGATATTATTAAGCATTTTAAAAGTTTGAGGTCAGATCTTGTATACTGATAGTTTGCATAATGGGTCTGCCAAATGGACAAAACGAATGATCGGCGTAACAAAACAATTTCTCGATAAAATCTTTGATTTCATGACTGCTGTTAAACGAAGTAATCGGTGTATTTGTTTGAATTAGTTGTAAAACAATTTCATGTGCTAACTCTCCTTTTTCGCATTGTTCCGCCATCAATGCTTGAGTAATTCTTTTGATGCATTTGTCCGTTTTTTTGTCATTTAAACATGAAGGAATAAGGTCAAAAATAAGTTCTGATTTTTCTGTTTTAAATTGGAATCCGAGTTGTTTCAGTAAGCTTTTGGAAGCAGTCCAAGCCGAAATTTCATCTTTACTTAATTGAATATTCAATGGAAACAGTATTTTTTGCGATTCAACTGGGGTAGTCACAAATTGGTTCATGATTTGATTGTAATCTATCCTTTGTTGAGCTCTTTTTGAATCAATGATAAGTATTCCGGACTTCGAATTCGTGATAATATATCTTTCCCGAATCAAATAATCTTGTTTCAAATAATCATCTGTTTCTTGAAGAAGAGAATTTTTTTCAATCGTTTGATCTTCTTTTATCTCGTAGAAATTTTGCCAATCCTTAGGAGAGGCTTTTTGTCCAAACCCTTGTTTATTTAAAGCTTTGCTTTCGTTTCTATCAGATTTTTCACTTTTTTGAAACGTTGAAAACGGATTATATGAAGGGTTCACCTTGATTTCTGGTTCTTTTGGTGCTTCATTGCGTTGAGAAAATGGCACATCAAAACTATGATCAATATCAAAATCTATTGAAGGAGCAATATTGTATTTACCAAGTGCTTGTTTTACACTAGATAGCAAAATGGAGTAGATAAATTTGCCTTCTTCGAAATTGATTTCGGTTTTGGTAGGATGAATATTGATGTCAATTTTCTTTGTATCGATGTCAAAAAAAATAAAGTAGCTGGGCACTGCTTTTGCAGGGATTAAGTGTTCAAACGCTTTTGAAATCGCATGATGAAAATACGAATGCTTAAAAAATCTATTGTTCACAAATAAATACTGTTCCCCTCGAGTCTTCTTAGCGCTTTCAGGTTTCCCCACAAATCCAGTAATGGTGACGATATCGGTTTTTTCAGATATGGGAACCAAGTTCTCATTGCTTTTTTTACCCAAAATATCCGTAATACGTTTTCGTATATTACTCATTGGGAGGTTGTATATTTCACTTCCATCTTGAATTAATGAGAGTTTTACATCATGATGGGCCATTGCAATACGTTCAAATTCATGTCGAATATGCATAAACTCGACATGATCTGATTTTAGAAAGCTTCGTCTTGCAGGAACATTGAAGAATATATTTTTAACTTCTATGAGTGTTCCTGTATTACAAACACACTCTTCTTTTTCGATGAGTTTACCTCCGGAATATTCAATCCTTAGGCCATTATCCTTGCTTTCTTTATGTTTGGTTTTCATAGAAACATGAGCAATGGCTGAAACAGAGGCTAGCGCCTCGCCTCGAAAACCTTTAGTTTGTATTTTGAAAAGATCATTGACTCTTTTTAGCTTACTGGTAGCATGCCTTTTAAAGGACAGGACTGCATCATCGGAAGTCATCCCTATGCCATTGTCTTGAACCAAGATATTTGTTCTTCCACCGTCCTTAATGAATACTTGGATTTCATCGGCTCCCGAATCAATCGAATTTTCGAGTAACTCTTTCACAACCGATGCGGGTCGTTGTATGACCTCTCCAGCAGCTATTTGATTTGAAATGTGTTCAGAAAGAAGGTTAATTACGTTCATGTTTAATCCATCAATTTAAAGATCACAAGTTCTATATCATCCAGTCCATTCATCAGAAAATAACCTAGGACTATAACAACAAAAAGAAGTAATAATGAACGAGTATTTTTATTGTAAAGTTGATTTTGATTCACTTTGTGACTACTTCTTTTTTCTTTTAACTTTTCACGAAGAAGCACTGCTCGGTCCTCTTCATTGAGTCCTTTCTCTGCATATAACTTTCGTTTTAGTTCTAGTTTTTCTTTTCTTTCGTCATAGTAACGAGGAAAATAGACAAAACGTTTTGGTCTTAATCTGGAATTTAAAAATTTCAACGTAAATCGTGTTTAGCTAACAAAAATAACGATAATACTTTACGTCTTGAAGGGATTTTTGATTTCTTAACTATAGTCTTACTACGGTGCCTATGTACTCAGGATTCTCATTGGCTTCTGGTTGCTCCAAAATGACTTTCCAAACATAGGATTTGTTGGCATCTACCATTTTTCCCGTATTGCGATTTGTTCCGTCCCAAGGTATATCTGCACTTGAAGTTTCAAATAAAACAGCTCCATCTGAAGGATCAATCACAATCATTGTGAAAGGCGAGTTTCTTTGAGTTAAAGCGAAAGGAATAAAATGTGTATTTCTTGGTTCCATACTTGTGGGAGAGAAGGCGTTAACTGCTAACAGGTTGTAATCGTCCTCAACGTTAAAGGAAACACTTGAAATGGTATTACATCCATTGACATCAGTTGTTTTAATGCTCATGACATGAATTCCTTTTTTGAAGAGATTAAAAGAATGAGTAGATTGGTTTTTAGCTTGAATTTCTCCATCCAAAATCCAAGTATTATTTCCTTCTTGATAAGTTTCTACCTTCAACTCAGGAAGACCGTGCTCATAATTTAAGGCATCATCGGTGATTAATTGAGCTTCAATAGCTTCAAAGACAGTAAATGCAGTTCTCGATATAAATTCGTCATCTTGATTTAAGATTCCCATCTGATAAAGGCCTTTCAAAGAGAGTAAATCTTGATACTTCGAACCAGCAGTAATTTCAATCAAATCATTTGATGGGGTGTTCAACCAAACACTTTTTTTGTTTTTATTGGTGTAGGACCATTCTTCGTTTAAACAATGATTAGAAACTGGCGGAAAAACTAGAGTTTCTTTTTCACTTGTAATTATTGTTTCTTTTTCCTCTTTTTCTAGAATAGTTTCACGATATACAGGTGGAATAAGTATTTCTTGCACGACTGAGATATCATCTCCACAACAAGCAATTTTATTGGCTGTTAAATCCTTTATGACAATATCATTTCCTGAGATTAAGGTTCCTTTTTCGACTTTAGTAATGTTTTCGGTTGTTAGATTGACTTCTACACTCTTCGATTCTTTATTCAAATCATTTGCTTCCTTTTTGTTTTCATTAGAATTTGATTCAATCTTTTTCTCATTATTGGCCAATTTTGGCTTTATGGTGTTTTTCGTATTCGTTTCTTTATCATTAATATAAAGGATAGAACCAATTGTTATCGCCAAAACTACCGCTGAGCCAAGGATCCATTTCAAATGACCAGCACTGCCTCCGCGGGCATCGAGCCTTTTGCTCATTTCATTCCAAGCACTTTCGTCATATGGAAGTTCTTGGTCTTGAAGGGCCGTTCTAAATAAATCTTCAATTTTTTTCATCTATCGTCTAAATTACTGAATTCGTCAGTTAATATTTTTTTCAAGTTCAACTTGGCTTTTGATAAATTTGATTTGGAAGTTCCTTCACTGATTCCAAGCATTTCAGCAATTTCTTTGTGTGAATATTCTTCAATCACAAATAAATTAAACACTGCTCTATATCCAGGAGACAGTTTTCCTATCGCTTCGAGAGCGATACTTGCTTTGAGCTCAGTGAGTTGTAGGATTTCACTTTCTTCCAATTGATCCGTAGAATCCATTTTGAAGTCAGTGTCCTTGTCTTTCAAAACAGGAGCCCTTTTCGCTTTTCGAATTGAATCTATAGCTGTATTTACTATGATTCGTCTTACCCAACCTTCAAAGGATCCTTTGAAATCAAAAACTTCCAATTTATCAAAGACCTTTATAAAACCTTCTTGCAAAACCTCTTGAGCTGTGTCTCGGTCGGAAATATACCTAGAACAAACCGCAAGCATTTTACCATAAAACATTTTAAACAAAGTTTCCTGCGAACGCCGGTCTCCTTTAAGACAACCATTCACTATATCCTTTAAATCTTCAATGTTTTTCAATGTTTTATACGGCTTAATAACGCATGATTAAATTCAGAGTTGCCTCCAAAAGTAAATTATTAATTGAGTAAATAAAACGAAATTGTTTGAAATGTATTAATTTCGTAGTTCGTATTTATAATTTAATTACAATTTAGATGAAAGTAACTGTAGTAGGAGCGGGAAATGTTGGTGCAACGTGTGCTGATGTTTTGGCCCAAAGAGAAATTGCAAATGAAATTGTTTTACTTGATATCAAAGAAGGTTTTGCTGAAGGTAAAGCTTTAGATATTTGGCAAACTTCGCCCGTAAACTTGTACGATTCAAGAACAATTGGTTCGACAAGCAATTACGAAAT
>CAJWCX010000064.1 GCA_913031405.1 uncultured Flavobacteriales bacterium
GCATTTAAGTCAAATGTAGCATTGAAGCATACAGGACATGTATTAGAGGCCTCGACTGTGCAACTGCATAGTGGGTCATTTGCAGGCAAAACCGTTACGGTCACGTCCGTGGTGCCGACAGCGGTGATTCCACTACCCAGGTCTTCAGTAGCTGTTACAGTATATACGGAAGTGATGGCAGGTGACACCGTTATAGAGGAACCTGTTAAGCCTCCTGGTTCCCACTCGTATGTAATCGCACCGGTTGATCCAGGAACTGAGGCGGTAAGTGTGGCATCATCTCCTGGGCAAATGGTCACGTCATCGGCATCTACAATGAGAACAGAAGTACAACTCACATCGGCAGAGCCGAAAAAATTGAGTGGAAGATTGGTTGATTGACTGCTATAGTTTGAAAGACAAATTAAATATTGTTCACCTGCAATAACAGGGAGTCCTGGCTCAAAATTTCCAGAAGAACCTCCGGGAGGAAGGTTATCGGCTACACCCGTAAAATTTTCACAAGGTGCATTCCAATTACATCTTACTGGAGGTAAAACATCGTTAATGATATCATCACAAGCAGAAGGGTTGTAAGGCCACATGATCCAGTCCAAACAACCGAAACCGCCAGAAGCCCCAAAAGAAAACTCAAGGGTTCCAGTGCTAGCAATATTTACGACCATCCATGTGCTGTTTAATTCACCTGACAATAGACAGCCTGAATTTGACGATGCAGGGTTGGTGCTTGGGTTCGATACTACGCTAAAGAATAGTTCATCAATTGCACCGGAACCACTTGGGTCAATGGCAAAAGTAGCATCTGTACAAATATTAACAGCGTCAACGCAGTCACTGGCTGTAGTAAACTGGCCTGAAACAGGTGGGCTAGCAAGCAAGAATAATGATAAAAATAAGCGAAAATTCACAACACGTATTTATGTGTAAACGAGGACTTTGGTTTGGAGTTGCTCATTGTAGAGTTTATTTGAGCTGAGATTTATTTGATCCTTCTTTGTACCATTCTTCCGCATCTTTAATCTCTGCGGGGACATCAGCCAGTCCATTCAGTCTGTTTTGAACGGTCATCCAATAACAGAGGCCTCCAAAGATCAGTAAAATGAAAGCAAAATTAACCATATTACCAATTAACTCGAAGATTTGAAAAGTCCATTGAAAAACATCAGCAATTAAAAAGAAATAGTCTGTGGCACTCATATGGAATATATTGGATTGTCTACAAAGAAAAGCATTTAAAAGATGAAAACAAAATTCAAAGCTCACCTAATAATTCAAAGGTTTCTTTTGAGGCATTTTGTTCAGCAACCTTTTTAGATTTACCCTTTCCTTGCCCATAGTCCTGGTTATTGATTTGGGTGAGAATGATATACTCCCACTGACCATTTTCGTGTTGCTCTGAGATGAGTTTAAACTTAAGCTTTAGCTTTTTTCTCTGACACCAAATGTAGAGCTTAGATTTAAAATCGATTTCTTCTTCCAGCAGGGTATTGAAGTCGAGGTAATTTTTGAAAACATACTCCTGAAGAACTTTTTTTGTTTTATCGTATCCTCCATCTAAATATATCGCACCCACCAAAGCTTCAAATGCATTTCCTTCTAGTGTGGCCAAGTTAATGCTCCGACTTTTGTTGTACAATAGAACATCTCGAATACCAATATCTTCTCCCAGTTTACTCAGATTCTTTCTATTTACAATTTTGGATTTAAGCTTTGTTAAAGATCCTTCATTGTTTTCTGGAAATTTTAAAAAAAGATATTCTGCCGTTATAGAATCCAATATGGCATCTCCCAAAAACTCAAGCCTTTCATTGGAATATCCGTGATCATGTGAATTATGATAAGATCGGTGTGTGATTGCTTTTTGAAAATAAAGAAGGCTCTTTGGTTTATATCCAAATTTATTGAGAATGAAACGAAAGAGCTTAAGTTCACCCTCTGTTTTTTTATTTCTAAACAAAGGTATTTTCAGAATACTAAGGCTTAAATTTCTTTAAAATGATACTGGTGTTGTGTCCACCAAACCCAAACGTATTTGACAAAGCAATATTTACTGTTTTTTCTTGGGCTTCATTGAAGGTGAGGTTCAGTTTGGGGTCTAGAGCTGGATCATCAGTGAAGTGATTAATGGTTGGAGGAACAATATCCTCACTTACAGACATTACACAGGCTATAGCCTCAATAGCTCCAGCAGCTCCCAATAAATGTCCTGTCATTGATTTTGTCGAGCTAATATTAAGGTTATAGGCCTCATCGCCAAAGACAGATTGAATGGCTTTTACTTCCGCCACATCACCTAAAGGAGTTGATGTTCCATGAACATTAATGTAGTCTACTTCACTTGTTTCTATCTGCGCATCGTCAATGGCGGATAACATGGTGTTTTTAGCACCCAGCCCATCAGGATGGGGAGCGGTCATGTGGTAGGCATCTCCGGACATCCCACCACCTATAATTTCCGCATAAATTTTGGCCCCTCTCTTTTTAGCGTGATTGTACTCTTCAAGAATAAGGGCACCGGCTCCTTCTCCCAAAACAAAACCATCACGGTCTAAGTCAAAAGGTCGTGATGCCGTTTCTGGGGAATCGTTTCGAGTTGAAAGTGCCCTGAGGGCGTTGAATCCACCCATACCCATTTCATTAACCCCTGCTTCGGATCCTCCAGATACAATGGCATCTGCTTTTCCAAGTCGAATAAGATTAAAAGAATCTATTAAGGCATTAGTGGCAGACGCACAAGCGGATACTGTAACATAATTGGGTCCTCTTAATCCGTTTTTAATTGAGATTTGCCCAGCCGCAATATCAGCAATCATTTTAGGAATAAAGAAAGGATTAAATCTAGGTGTTCCATCTCCACTGAAGAAGTTTTGTGCTTCATCTTGGAATGTTTTGAGTCCTCCTATTCCAGAACCCCAAATGACACCGATTCGGTCCGGATTTGGGTTAGCGTCCATAAGCCCTGAGTCCGCTATGGCTTCATCAGATGAAACCATTGCATACTGGGTGAATTGGTCCATCTTGCGAGACTCTTTTCGGTCGATAAAATCTGCAACAACGAAATTTTTCACCTCACAAGCGAATTGTGTTTTGAACAACGAAGCATCGAATTGTTGTATGGGAGCAGCACCACTGATCCCGTTCATCAGCCCTTTCCAATATTCATCTTTGGAATTACCTATAGGGGTTAATGCACCCAAACCGGTAACAACAACTCTTTTTAACTGCATAAGCTCCGTCTAGTTAGGCTTCTTATTTAGCGTTTTCTGCAATATAGTCTATTGCATCTCCAACAGTTTGAATTCCTTCAGCTTTGTCGTCTGGAATTGAGATATTAAATTGCTTCTCGAATTCCATGATTAATTCAACTGTGTCTAGGGAATCAGCCCCTAAATCATTCGTGAAGCTTGCTTCGTTTGCAACTTCGCTTTCTTCAACATTAAGTTTGTCAACAATAATTGCAACAACTTTATCTCTGATTTCTGACATCTTTAAAAATTTTTAGTTTATTATGTTTGCAAAGAAAAAAACAAACCATCAAATAACAAAATAAATCGCAATTATTTATCAACGCTAGACTTTTAATGAGGACCATTTCAAGCTGAATATTTACCTTTGATTTTTTAAATGAGATGAAAAAAATGGCCGTTTTTATTTCCGGAACAGGATCAAATGCTCAGCGCATAATAAACCGTTTTTCCGGACATGATCAAATTCATGTTTTGTGTTTGGTTTCAACCAGGCCTAATATAGAGATAGCTAAAACTTGTAAGGAGTTGAATGTGAATTATATCGAGAGTAGCTTCAGTGAATCAGAGCATGAAGGAATCCTGGAACAACTGGAAAAATTGGCTATCGAGTGGGTTGTACTTGCTGGGTTTTTAAAAAAAATACCTCAGGCTATGCTGAAACAATTCCCCAAAAGAATCATCAATTTGCACCCATCACTATTGCCTAAGTTTGGTGGGAAGGGCATGTATGGAATGCACGTGCACCGAGCCGTTATAGAGGCCAATGAAAAGGAGTCGGGAATAACCATTCATTATGTAAACGAGAATTACGACGAGGGAAAGATTATCACGCAAATAAAAACACCTGTATACACTTCAGATGACGCTACCAGCTTATTTGAAAGAATTCGACAACTAGAAGCTGATCATTTTCCTCGCGTTGTCGAGCAAGAAGTGATTAAAAACGGATAAATCATTCAAATTTATTGATGATGTCAACAAAATGCCAGCAGTCCTCATAAGAAACGTATAGTGGAGCAGGAGCAACACGAATGACGTTTGGTTCCCTCCAATCAGCGATAACTCCAGCCTCTGTTAATCGATCAAACATTTGTTTACCGTCTTTTTTGAATAAAATGGAAAGCTGAGATCCACGTTCTTTAGGGTTTTTTGGCGTAATGACTTCTAAGATTTCGCCTTTTTTGACATTGAGTTCTTCCAAAAGGAATTCCAAATAGGCTGTAATCACATCTCTTTTTTCACCAATGCGATCCATTCCAGCTTCCTGAAATATTTTAAGAGACGACAAATGAGCAGCCATTCCGAGCACGGGGGCGTTACTTAATTGCCATCCTTCAGCTCCTTTAATGGGATAGAATTCATCCTCCATGAAAAAGCGTTTTTCTTTATCGTGTCCCCACCATCCAGCAAAACGAGGAAGGCTTGTATCTTCAGCGTGTTTTTCATGGACAAAAAGCCCCGAAACACCACCTGGAGACGAGTTTAAATATTTGTAGCTGCACCACATGGCAAAATCCACACCCCAGTCGTGAAGCTTTAAATTCACATTTCCTGCAGCGTGTGCAAGGTCAAAACCAACGCGTGCTCCAACTTTATGCCCCGCCGCAGTTATTTCTTTAAGGTTGAAAAATTGGCCAGTATAGTAATTCACTCCACCAATAAAAACCAGTGCAATTTCGTCTTTATGTTTATCGATTGTAGCGATGATGTCCTCGTGTCGAATCGTGTGCTCCCCATCGCGAGGTTCAACTTCAATTAAATCCTCTCTGGCACATCCGTGAAATTTGAGTTGGGATTGTAGGGCATATTGATCACTTGGAAAGGCCTTTTTCTCGCAAATAATTTTTTTTCTTATCCCTGTTGGCTGATAAAAAGAAACCAATAAAAGGTGAATGTTGGTGGTTAGGGAATGGGTAATGACGGTTTCAATTTCTTTTGCGCCCACAATATTTGCCGCCATAGCTGTGAGCTCTTCGTGGTAACTGTACCATGGCCTCCTTGACATAAAGTGTCCATCCACTCCGTACTTTGCCCAATCGTCTAGCTCTTCATTGACTACAAGTCTTGTTGTTTTCGGTTGAAGGCCCAAAGAGTTTCCGGTAAAGTAACGGATCTGTTTTTGATGAAATGACGGGAAAATAAATTGTTCCCTAAAGTCTTTTAAAGGGTCTTGCTGATCCATTTCTTTCGCGAAAGACAAAGAAGTTTCGAAAGTCATAAGTTCTTTAAATTGCTAATTTTGTGGCACAAATATAAGGATAATGAAAACGAACTCGGTGCGATCAAGGGAGCGGTCAAACAAATTGTTTGATTCTGCTAAAAAAGTGATTCCTGGGGGTGTAAACTCTCCTGTTAGGGCCTTTAAGTCCGTAGGGGGAACTCCCATATTCATAGATAAAGCAAAAGGTGCATACATTTATGATGCAGATGGGAATAGGTATGTAGATTATATTGCTTCATGGGGGCCTATGATTATCGGTCATGCTCACGATGCAGTCCTTGCAGATCTCACTGCAACAGCTCAAAAAGGAACTTCTTTTGGCATCCCCACCGAAATGGAAACTAAAATTGCCAGCTTGGTGACAGAAATGGCGCCTAATGTAGATCAAATTCGTTTTGTAAACTCTGGAACAGAAGCCTGTATGAGCGCGGTTAGGCTGGCAAGGGGCTTTACAGGAAGAGAAAAATTGATTAAGTTTTCTGGATGCTATCATGGCCACGCCGATCCGTTTTTAATTGAAGCCGGAAGCGGTGCGGTTACTTTCGGTACACCAAATAGCCCTGGTGTTACCAAAGGAACGGCAAAAGACACCTTACTTGCTCGATACAACAACCTAGACAATGTAGAACAAATATTTAAAGCGAATAGCGATGAAATTGCCGCAGTAATTATAGAACCTGTTGCGGGAAATATGGGTTGTATTCCTCCAGCCAAAGGTTTTTTGGAGGGCTTAAGAAACCTTTGCAATGATTATGGTGCACTTCTCATTTTTGACGAGGTTATGACTGGTTTCAGGTTGGCTCTTGGGGGAGCTCAAGAATGTTTAGGGATCAATGCAGATATTGTTACTTACGGAAAAGTTATCGGTGGAGGTCTTCCCGTAGGTGCTTTTGGTGCTCGAAAGGAAATCATGTCTTGTTTGGCACCCGAGGGGCCTGTGTATCAGGCTGGAACTTTAAGTGGAAATCCTCTAGCGATGACATCCGGATTTTCCACACTGAGTATTTTAAAAGGGGATTCAGATATTTATTCAAGACTTAATGGCAAAACAGAATACCTTGCTAAGAATATGGCGGCTGAGTTGAACGAAAAAGGAGTGCCATACCGGATCAATCAGCTGGGATCAATGCTTTCACTGCACTTTTGTGATGAAGATGTGGTCGATTTTGAGACAGCGGCACTTGGAAACAATCAGTTATTTAAAAGTTATTTCCACTTTATGTTGGAACATGGAATATATTTACCTCCAAGTGCATTTGAAAGCTATTTTTTGAACGACGCACTTAGTTATAATGACCTAGACGATACGTCTCATGTGTTTCGTGAATTCTTAAAAAGTATTTAAACGAACAAAAAGTTCACAGGTATGTTTTAGTTTGTATTAGATT
>CAJWCX010000065.1 GCA_913031405.1 uncultured Flavobacteriales bacterium
CTGTTTCATTTTCTGAGAAAAAGAAAAGGAGAATACAAGGACAAACAATATCGAAATTATGGTTTTCATTATAGTGTTAACGTCGAGGGTTACGTGATGTTGTATGTTTATTTAATTCCGGTATAAATTGTTGCGATTCCTCCGGAAACTATAGATGATTTTACATTTTTGTAATTCAATTTGATTAAAATATTTTCAAAATGTTTTCCTTCGGGAAATGCCTCTACACTTTCGGGTAAATAAGCATAGGCTTTTTCATCCTTGGAAATACTCTTTCCAAGGATAGGGATGATATACTTGGAATAGAAAGTAAAGCTCTGTTTGATCGGAAACCTCTTTGGTTTTGAAAATTCAAGAATCACGGCTTTTCCACCAGGCCTTAGAACACGAAGCATTTCTGATAAACCTTTTTCTAAGTTCTCGAAATTTCGAACTCCGAATCCAACAGTCAATCCGTCAAAATAATCATCCTCATACGGTAGGTTTTCTGAATCAGCTTGTTTCATCGTAATGATATGGTCTAATTTCTTTTTGCGCATTTTATTTCTACCTACCTCAAGCATGCCATTGGATATATCTATACCTACAATTTCTTCAGGTTGTAGTTTCATATTTGCAATTGCAAAATCTCCTGTACCTGTTGCTATATCAAGTATTTTTTTTGGGTTCACCTCTCGAAGTTCTTTTACGGCCTTCTTTCTCCATATTCGATCTATCCCCAAAGATAAAAAGTGGTTTAGGAAATCATATTTAACAGAAATATTATCAAACATCTGTTCAACCTCTTCTTTTTTTGATTTATCGCTATTGTAAGGTTTGACCGTTTTCTGTGACATGTTATTATAACACTTTAGGATACTAGAAGTTTGTCAACTTCTATTTTTAGTTCGTCAATATGGACACTCACTACACCTGGCTTTTCACAAACCATTCCTCCTGCAATATTTGAAATTTGAGCGATTTCACTTATTGATCCTCCTGATATTAGGCATAGCGTAGCCACTGCGATCACAGTATCACCAGCTCCTGAAACATCTGTTATTTCTCTTTTATGGGCACCGAAATGAACCGATTTAGAGTCGTCACAAATATAGATTCCGTGCTCTGATAAGGTGATCAGTGAAATCTGATGAGGTACGTTTTTTCTCAGGTTTGCTACGGCCTGTTCGAATTTTTTAGGTTCAGTAAGAAATGAAAATTCTGTATTTAACCCTTCTTTAAGCTCCTTTAAGTTTGGTTTAAACAATGTTAGTCCATGGAAGTCTTGAAAATGGTTCTTTTTCGGATCAGCTGTGATCGGAATTCCCATGTTCTGGGCCATGGATATGATTTTTTGAATGCTTTTGGTTCCCAGAACTCCTTTGTCATAGTCTTCAAGTATAATCGCATCGATAGGTTCTTTTAAAATAGATTCAATCTTTGATAAAAGTTCCATTTCATGAGTATAATTCAAGGGGTGTGTGTCTTCCGAATCGATTCTTAAAAGTTGCTGTTTTGATGATATAACCCTAGTCTTTACCGTTGTTTTTCTTTTCGAACTCAATACGATACCCACTGTAGAAATTCCACGCTTATCGAATAAATCAATTAGTGTTTGTCCTTCGATATCCTTGCCGATTACAGAAGCAATTATGGGTTGCGCACCGAGGTATTTTAAGTTTAAGGCGACATTTCCTGCACCGCCAAGTCGATTTTCTTTTTTTTTCAATGAAATAATCGGTACAGGCGCTTCAGGACTAATTCTATTGACCTTACCCAAAACATAGGAATCAAGCATGACATCACCGATGACAAGGATTTTCTTGTTTTTAAATTGTTCAAAAAGAGTGTTGTACTTCACTTATTTTAATTTTGACAAGGCTTGCTTAATTCTACGCATAGCTTCAATAAGAGTTTCTTCTGAAGCGGCATACGAAATTCTAAAGCACTTTGGATCACCAAAAGCGTCACCTGTAACCAATGCTACCAATGACTCCTCCAATAGATACAAACATAAATCACTCGCGTTTTTAATGGTATAACCTTCATGACTTTTGCCAAAGTAGGTTGAACAATCGGGAAACACATAAAAGGCCCCCCCTGGATGATTGGTTTTTAAACCAGGTATTTCTGCTAGGGCATTCAGAACAAGTGTTCTTCTCTCTTTAAACGCAGTAATCATATCTTTTAGTACACTAGGGTTCGCCTCCATAGCAGCTATAGTAGCTTTTTGTGTAATACTACATGTGCCTGATGTAAATTGACCTTGTACCTTTGAGCACGCAGACGCTATTGATTTGGGTGCGCCAATGTATCCTAGTCTCCAACCTGTCATTGCCCAAGCTTTTGAAACACCATTTACGGTGATGACCTGCTCATAAACATCATCGAATTGAGCCAAACTCTCATGTTTTCCTTCAAAGTTAATGTGTTCATAGATTTCGTCACACATGACCATCAATGAGGGGTGCTTTTTGATGGCATTCGCTAAATCTCTTAGTTCCTCTCTGTTGTACACAGATCCTGTCGGATTGCATGGAGTGGAGAAAATCATCAGCTTTGTTTTTGATGTAATTGCATTTGTAAGGTCTTCTCCCGAGATTTTAAAATCCTTTTCAATACCCGCATTCACCATCACTGGAATACCTCCTGCAACTTTGACAATTTCAATATAGGAAACCCAATACGGGGCGGGTATGATGACCTCATCTCCAGGGTTTATTAATGTTAATACGACATTCGCAATAGATTGTTTGGCTCCTGTCGATACCACAATTTGATCTGATCCGTAATCCAAATTGTTATCGCGTTTGAATTTTTTTGAAATACTATTGCGAAGATCATCATATCCTGGAACAGGCATGTATTTTGTAAAATTATTATCCATGGCCTCTGTTGCGGCATCTTTAATGAATTGGGGTGTATTAAAGTCAGGTTCACCCAACGATAATGAAATTACATCTTTTCCCCGTGCTTTCAGTTCGCGGCTTTTTCTAGACATAGCAATGGTTGCGGATTCCTCCATGGCAAGCAAACGATCAGATAATTCAATCATAGAATGTTAATTTTGGCGCAAATTTAATCAATTTAAGGGTTGCACTTGATGTTATCACCTACAAATCTCCATTCTTAATTGTCCAGAAGGTCAGGTCGACGCTTCTCTGTTCTTTCCAAGGCTTTTTGCTCTCTCCATTTTTCGATTTCAGGAAAATTTCCTGATAAAAGTATATCAGGGACCTTCCAACCTCTGTACTCTGGTGGACGTGTATATACTGGGGGTGATAGCAGATTGTCTTGGAAACTATCTGTAAGAGCTGATGTTTCATTGTTTAATACTCCAGGAAGTAAACGGATTATGGCGTCTGTGAGAATTGCAGCTGCAAGCTCTCCACCAGATAAAACATACGAACCAATGGATATTTCTCTTGTAATAAAATGTTCTCTAATGCGCTCATCTATACCCTTATAATGTCCACAAAGTATAATGAGGTTTTTTGTCAAAGACAGGTCATTGCATGTCTTTTGTTCAAGAATTGCACCATCCGGTGTCATAAAAATGATTTCATCGTATGTTCTTTCTTTCTTTAATTTTTCAATTAAAGTGACAATCGGCTCGATACTCATGACCATTCCTGCCCCTCCACCATATTGGTAGTCGTCTACATTTTTATGTTTATCTGTTGAATAATCACGAATATTATGAAGTCTTATTTCTACAAGTCCTTTGTCTTGGGCCCTTTTTAAAATGGAAGCAGAAAACGGACCGTCAAGCAGTTTTGGTAATACGGTTAGTATATCAATTCGCATGATCAAAGGTAAAAACAAAATACCATATACTCAGATTCAGGAAAATTGATAAATTATGGTTGCTTTGAATGGTATTTTTTGTTTTAGGTATATGTCAATTACTGATTTTATTATCGTAATTTAGGATTCAATAAAAAAGTGAGTTATGCCGCGTTTTACGATTTTTGTTTTTGTCTTTTTATTTCAATTTAATTTCGAAGCCCAATGTGATGACGTGACACTTGAATCTATAACAAATCCCGGACCATTCAATATAGCCATTCTAAAAGAGGGTGTAGACCCGATTCGTAATGGACCAGATTATGATGGCGCAACCATTTATTACCCCTTGAATGGTGATCCTCCATATGCAGGTATTGCCATTGTTCCAGGATACTGCGGAGTAGAGACTGATATACAGGATTGGGGACCATTCTATGCATCTCATGGTATTATAGCCATTACATTAGGTACAAACGATCCTTGTGCAGATTGGCCGATCAATAGGGCAGGAGCATTGTTGGATGCGATTGTTACTGTGAAAGAGGAAAATACTAGGTCTGGTTCACCTTTAGAGAATCAAATTGATATCAATCGATTTGCCGTTTCCGGATGGTCAATGGGAGGAGGAGGTTCTCAATTAGCGGCTTCTATGGATCCAAGTTTAAAAGCTATTATAGGATTATGTCCATGGCTTGATTTAAATGGTTTCGAACCGAGTGATTTAATTCATGATGTTCCGGTTTTGATTTTTACGGGACAAAATGACGACATTGCCAATTCTGCAGAATATGGTTATATGCATTATCAAGGAACTCCTTCAAGTACAGATAAACTCTATTTTGAAATTGAAAATGGCGGCCATGATGCGGCAAATGGGCCAGATTTTGCCGGAGGTGAAGCAGGCATTTATGCACTTTCTTGGTTGAAAAACTATTTGCTTGAAGATCCTTGTTATTGTCAGTTTTTACAAGACACTCCGGTGAATTCTTCATCTTATGAAACCAATATTGAATGTCTTAGTACGGGTCTTTATAATATGAGTAATACAATACAGCTAATCCGTCCTAATCCGTTCTCTGATTACATTGAATTGAATAATCTCGGTTCTAATTCAAGTTTTAAGATTACGACTGTAGATGGGAAACTTATTGATTCTGGTATTTTGATTCATGGATACAACAAAATTGAGTTTTCAGAGAAAAAGGCACAACAGTACTATTTAATCATTGACAACCAGTCCTTCAAAATAATAGGGTCCGAGTGAAATTTTGTAAGGGTTTGAGGTTTATTATTCTTTTTATTTCTCTTCTATTATCTTTTGCCAGCAATGCTCAGCGAATGGATGCTTTGAATCAAACGCCCACGTATAAAGAGTTAATGGATACGCTACAATCTTTTTCCCATGATCATGAATGGCTTGAGCTTTATGCAATGGGACCTTCGGACTATGGGTTGCCGATTCATTTATGTGTTGTGAATGGCGCAGGGGATTCCCTTCAAACCTTTGCAAAGGCTCAAACCGAAACTACCGTCTTGTTTAATAATGCCATTCATCCAGGTGAACCTGATGGAATAAATGCCACGATTATTTGGTTGAATGAACTGAAGGAAAATCCTACTTTGTTAAAAAGTTTGCCTTTAGTGGCTATAATTCCAGCATACAATATAGGAGGTATGCACAACCGATCTTCCACGAGTCGAGCCAATCAAAATGGACCTTTAGAGTATGGGTTTCGGGGTAATGCTCAGAATCTTGACTTGAATCGTGATTTTATAAAAATGGACTCCCAGAATGCCTTCACATTTAGTACTATTTTTCATGCTTTAGATCCGGATGTTTTTGTGGATAATCATGTATCCAATGGTGCGAATTATCAATATACGCTAACTTATATTGCACCTGTTAGAGAGCGAATACCTCCTGCTTTAAGGTCTTTAATGTATAATCATTTGATCCCAGAATTGAGCACCACCATCAAAAAAAACCATGGTTATGATTTGTTTCCTTATGTGGACCTGAAGGGGAGGACCCCTTCTGAAGGTATTATTTCGTTCAATGATCTTCCACGATATTCTATGGGATATACTTCTTTATTCAATACTATTAGCTTTACTGTTGAAACGCATATGCTTAAACCTTTTGACTCCCGCGTAGATGCAACCTATGCCTTTATGAAGGAAATTATTAACTGGAGCTATAAGAATAGCAAGCGTATAGAAAAAAGCAGGGAAGAGGCCTATCAATTTGATCTCAATCAGAAATCATTTTATTATAACTATCGCTTGTCAAATAAAAAGGATTCTATTTTGTTTAAAGGATATGCTCATTCTTTTCCGATCAATAAATACACGAATCAACCTCGTCTGCTTTATGATGAAGAGGATCCCTACGAGCACTATATTCCCTGGTACAAGTACTATGATTACAAGGATTCCTTACAAGTCCCAAAGTATTATATTGTTGGAGGTCAGGAGGGTGATGTCACTCGTCGCTTAGAGGTTAATAACATCAAATATAGAAGGGTTTTGAAGGATACGGTAATGACATTAGGCACCTACTTTATTAAGGATTATAAGGTTTTTAATACTCCTTATGAGGGGCATTTTCGACTTTTCGATTCTAGAGCACTTCAATCTTTAAAAATGGTCCCCTTAAAAAGGGGAGATCTTATCATTTCAACTCGTCAAAAAGGTTGTCGATTTATTCATTCTGTGCTACATCCGGAATGTGAAGACAGTTATTTTTCTTGGAACTTTTTTGACTCCTATTTACAACAAAAGGAATATTTTTCGAGCTATGTATTCGTTGAGAAGATTGACGAAATTTTATTGAATGATCAGACTTTGATGGATGAGTTTAACGAAAAGAAGCGTCTAGACGAGGGCTTCAGAAATTCAGAAAGGGAACAGCTGAATTTCATCTATGAAAGAAGTAATTATTTTGAAAAAAACACCTACAAGGTACTACCCGTATTTTATGAACCTTAAAATGACGGACAAGAAATCTTCCTGAAGTTTTTAGGTTTTCTTCTACACTTTAGATTGA
>CAJWCX010000066.1 GCA_913031405.1 uncultured Flavobacteriales bacterium
CTGATTGGTTTTCATGGAGGATTCTAATTGCTTTAAAGCTGTCATTTGAGGGTTGCTCAATTCTTTAAAACCTTCAATTTGTTCATTTTTTGGATTGATTCGATCAATTTGAAACCTTTCAGCATGAAGAACACCTTTTTTTTCCAGAGTGTTTAGGGCAGAGGGGCTTACTCCTTTTTGCACAAGATGCAATTTTTGTATGGGTAGAAATGATCCATGTTCAATCTTATTATGTAGAATCTCAATAATCGCTTGAATTTGTTTTTTGTTTTTTTGTTTACCCTCAAGCTCTTCCATTAAAATATTCAGATTCTGTTCGATTTGAAATTGGGGACTTAGTTGATAGCATAGAGCTGTTTTTGGGGTATATCTTCTTTTTATTTCCTCTCTTGAAATCAAAACTCTTCGCTCAATTAAATCTTTAATCAATGGTTGAACTGTTTTTAAGGACAAAAGATCAGAAAGCTCTTTGATATCACAATCTCCTTTGTGCTCTAAGAAGTCGACGATATCGATTTCCCTTGGCGAAAGTTGCGTTAAGTTATCCTTGTATTCAGGATGCAGTGTAAGCTTTGTTTCGCTTGCCAACTTCAGGTGAGAGGGTAGGGCAGCATTCATTACATCTCCAAGGGGAGCCATGTAGTATTTGGATATCCAATTCCAAAACTTCAGTTGATTCGAATTGACTATAGGCTTGACATCAAGCACGGCCTCAATATATTTGGACTGATACGAGAAGGGTATCTTGTCGTGAACTTCAATCACAATAGCCGTTTGCATTTTGTTTTTTCCAAAAGGAACAATAACACGACATCCTATTCCGATAGATTCGTTGAGTTCAAAAGGGATTCTATAAGTGAACGCCCTGTGAATAGGAACAGGAAGAATTACATCAGCAAAAAGAGTGAGCCGATCGTTCATTTTAATTAAAAGAAGTATTATTTATAATGCACTAATTACATGAAAAAGACTCTGTGAGGTCCGCTGGATGGTCAGAACAAAACTGAAGCAATCCAGTGATGGGTCCTTCACACAATTCAATCGTACTGTTTTTGTCAATTGCCCTAATGAACGCTTGTTGCGCAGAGACGAAAAAGGGTCTGTAGGTTTTAATCGTTTGCACGGATGAAAAAATACCTATTGAATTATATCCTTCCGTAACCGATAAATTCGTATACACGGGCTTACTTTGTGCCAATGAGCTCGAAGGCGTATTCACCAGAATATAATTATATAAATCTTCTGATCCTCCGGTAATGACAATCTCCATGCCTCTAAAACGTCTTTGGGTTACGGTTTGATTTTGAATGGTATTGGCAAGCATAAGGTTGTAAAAGGTATTTCCGTTCGCACTAAAAGACTGTGTTGCATTTTGAGCAACATCTACTTCTCCAAGCCTCCAATCAAAGGACTTGTATTGAAAATCATTACCCTCGTATTCTATATACTTTACCTCCATTGAAGTATTAATTATATTTGCGTTTCCTGTATTGGATACCATTACTGATGTCGAAAGATACTCCCCAGGATTATTGGCAAATTTAAATCTGAAGTTTTGAGAAGATGCATTGGTCGTAATTCCTTTGACCAACTCTGTTGTTGACGTCACCTCAAATTCTCCATTGTTAATAACCGCAGTAAAACGATATTCGGCATCTGGATTTAAGGATGTCATCATAGGATTAGGTGAGGTTTGGATTGTTCCAAAAACACCCGAATTCGAGACTGTTGTTGGTAGGGTTTTAAAGTAATATACTTTTTGATTGGGTGCATAAAAAACTCCGTTGGTATCCTTATTATCAATGATGGTATCTCTTAGAACCCATGTCCTTTTGACTGTGCCGTTTTCAATTTCGTCTATGGTCGCATCAACAGCATCAAAATAACTCGAATCAGGATTTTGTGCAATTTCCAGAGCATTCCCTGGACCGATGAAAGCCCTGGTTATTTTAATGTAATGCATGGAATCTGCATGATCTAAAAGTCCATATATAACAGCTGTTTCTTTAAAATCACCGATTAAATCGATTTCCTCACTACAGCTATAAATACTTAAAACAAAAACCAGTAATTGAGTTATTTTTTTTCTTAACATTAAAGAATTTCTAAAAGTTCCACTTCAAATATAAGAAGACTATATGGTTTTATAACAGTTCCTGGACGGGGATTTGCACCATAAGCGAGCTCTTCTGGTATGTAGAAAATAAATTTCGATCCTGGTCTCATTAGTTGTATACCTTCAGTCCATCCGCGAATCACCTGATTCAGTCCAAAGATCGCTGGTTCTCCTCGGTCATAGGAGCTATCAAAAACCTCTCCGGAGATCACCGAGCCCTTATAATGAACTTTCACTCGAGATGTGGGTTTTGGGTGGTCTCCTTTTCCTTTTCTCAGAACTTTGTATTGAATTCCTGATACTGTTTCTTGAACACCTGTTTTGTTGCGATTTTTGGCTAAAAAATTTAGACCTTCTTGCTTGATGCTCGCATATTTCATTTGTTGTCTTTGGGCGATTACCTGATCCAATTTGCTAAAAAGTAGTTGGACACTTTTTTCATCGTCTCTGAAGGCATAATTACTTGAAAGACCATCTTTAAAACCATTACAGATCATTTTTCGATTGAAAAGGTCTATAACTCCCAGTTGTTTCATGTTTTTTTCATAGTTGTCCATAGACAGACGTCCCAGGCTTAAAGCACATTTTTCAGCAAAATCAGGATCTTTTATAGTACCTGGTGAGGCCATAAAGGCTTGAAAATTATTTTGACACTCAACCAGGTTATAGGTTCCCGTTTCTTCTTCAAACCCTTGATATAAAATAGTTTGGTCTAAGGTTCTCAATTCTGGATTAGAGTAAATGGGTTTTGATATCTCAAAACCGATTAGATAAGAAATACTGTCCTTTCCATTTAGCAATTCAACCTCGCTTAAATTAAAATTATCAGCAAGCTTACTACTACTGATTTCGTTCGTTCTAAAATTTGCGTTTGAGTTTCCTTTTTTAGAATTAGTTGCATCATTTTCATCACAGGAAAACAATACAAGTAAGATAAAAAAGGCAGATGATCTTATCATTGAATCGAAATTAATTCTACGTCAAAAATCAATGCTTCGAAAGGTTTAATAGGTCCACCTGGATGTGGATTCGCACCATAAGCCAATTCTTGTGGAATATACAGTCTGTATTTTGATCCCACATTCATCAATTGCAATGCTTCCGTCCATCCTGGAATGACTTGATGTACTCCAAAACTTGCCGGAGCGTCTCTTTCAACAGAGCTGTCAAATACTGTACCGTCAATAAGAGTTCCATGATAATGAACAGTTACGGTATCTGTACTTTTCGGTGAATCTCCCTCTGCCGCAACCATCACCTCGTATTGAAGTCCTGACTCGGTGGTTTGAACTTCACTTCTTTCTTTATTTTCATTAAGAAAATCTATTCCTTTTTGTTTGTTGTCTCCATAAGCAGCAGTATTGGCCTCTTCTAAATAGGTTTTGATCAATTCATTGGCTTCGTTGGGATTCACCTTAAATTGATTGTTTTCAAAGACATCTTGAATACCATTTGTAACCAATGCTATATCTAATTGGTCCAATTGCTGGCTTTTTAAACTTTCGGCTATGTTCATTCCAACGGCATAACTCACTTTATCTTTTAAATCGTTCATTATTTTATTTTAGACCACGAAGGTAATGAAATTCTCAGGTCAATGGTTAAAGTAGGGTCATCTTCTTATTGAAACTTGATGCTTATATTTACGTATAATTGATTTATGAAAAACGACTTTCATTTTTCCTATGAAACCTATTCTCATTGGAAAGATCTTCCTATAGAGGATCAGGTTCTTGTTGATAAGGCTTATGAGGCTGTTGAATTGGCCTATGCGCCATATAGTCAATTTCAAGTTGGTGCTTCGGTACGGCTTGATAATGACGCCATTGTCACAGGAAACAATCAAGAAAATGCTGCATATCCTTCTGGTCTTTGTGCTGAGCGTGTTGCGCTATTCTACATCGGTGCAAATTACCCCAAGCAATCCATAAAAACCATATGCATTGTCGCTAAAGGAGACCTTTTGTCTCTGAGTAACTTATTGTCGCCATGTGGTGCATGCCGACAGGTCATGCTTGAATCAGAAAATCGTCAGGATACAAAGATCAAAATCATCATGGTCAACCAAGATCATCGAACAATGGTTATCCCATCTGTCCTCGATTTATTACCATTTGGATTTGGTTACAACGAGTAAAAATGCGTTTTCATTAGGTTTTGGATGCTGTGCTGAGTATCTTTACGCCCACAAAATTTTTATATGATCAGTTGGTTTACAGTTAAATTAAAATACACCAAACAATTAGAAAATGGAACGCTCAAAAGAGTGACGGAACCCTATTTAATTGCAGCAATGACCTTCACAGATGCGGAGGCAAGAATTTATGAAGAAATGGGTAATTCCATTAGAGGAGAGTTTATGGTGTCAGGCATTTCTAGAACGGACCTACATGACATCTTTTCCATCGACGGTTCCAATCTTTGGTATAAATGTAAGGTGAACTATGAAAGTGCCGATGATGACGGCGGCAAAGCGAAAAAAATTACGCAATACTTTTTGACAGAAGGAAAAAGTGTTAAAGATGCTTGCGAAAACTTAAATGACAACCTTTCGGAATTAATGGTTGATTACAAAGTGGTATCTGTTGCAGAATCGCCAATTATTGAGATATTTCCTCCAAACAAGGGCACTGATGTGACATTGAATGACAATGGAATAAAATCTGCCATGGCTCCTAGTAGCGATTTTGAAAGCGAAATTACGGATCAATTAGAATAAAAATGAGTGATCATATTCAACGGTTAAAGAACGAGCACAAAGATTTTAATGTCAGTGATATAGATTCTTCTTTCGAATCGGATCCTATTAAGGCTTTCCAGCAGTGGTTTAATGATGCTTGTAATAGTAATGAGGATGAGCCAAATGCCCTTTGTCTTTCAACAGTAGATGTGTTAACTCATCAACCATCGAGTCGTATTGTATATTTAAAAGATTTGCGAAATAATGAGTTGGTATTTTACACTAACTATTCTAGTAAAAAGGGATTAGAAATCGAAAAAAATGGAAATGCTAGCATGCTCTTCTTTTGGCCAGGTTTACAAAGACAAATAAGAATTCAAGGGATATTGAATAAAATTTCTTCAAAAGAAAGTGATACTTATTTCAGCTCTAGACCCAGAAGCAGTCAAATTGGGGCCTGGGCCTCTAAGCAGTCGGATCGATTAGAGTCAAAAGAGGAATTAGAAATACGGGTAAAAGATTTAGAGAAGCGCTTTCCGGGAGTAGTTCCAAGACCTGATTTTTGGGGAGGTTATGCTTTAGATCCACATTTCATCGAGTTTTGGCAAGGTAGGCCCTCTCGTTTACACGATCGCATCTGTTTTGAAAAAGAAAACGATGAGTGGGTTTCTTATCGAATAAACCCCTAATAATGACGGAACCTACTTGTTATGAATATCCGAACGGTCTGCAACTTGTGCACCTTGAAAGTGAAGGAGAGGTAGGGCATTTAGGTTTTTTTTTTCGTGCAGGATCTAGATTTGAAAATGAAGATAAAGTAGGTCTTGCTCATTTCTTGGAGCATTGTGTCTTCAAAGGCACTACAAAAAGAAATGCGATCCAAACAATTTCTAGAATCGATGAGGTAGGTGGAGAGTTAAATGCATACACCGCGAAAGAAGAATTATGCCTACACGCCTCCTTTCCGAAGGCATATACTTCTCGGGCTATTGAGCTTCTTTCGGATATTGCCATTAATCCCATATTTCCAGAAAAAGAGCTTGAAAAAGAAAAAGAGATCATATTAGATGAGATCAATTCTTATTTGGATAGCCCTTATGAAAAGATATTTGATGATTTTGAAGAAGAATTATTTAAAGGTCATGCTTTAGGAAATAATATTCTGGGTAAAAAAGATGGGCTTTCTCATTTTACAAGAGCAGATCTTCAGTCTTTTGTTCGTTCTTATTTTACAAAAGACAATCTTGTCGTTTCTTTTGTGGGAGATATTTCTTTTGGTAAAGTCAAGAAATGGTTAGATCAGTTCATTCAAAAAATGCCTGATAAAAGCATACATATTCCAGTTAAGGAATTTAAAGGGAATCAGGTATTTCAGAGTACTCGAAAAGAGGCTAATTATCAGGCTCATGCGATTATAGGAGGCATGGCACCCAGCTACAAAGATAATGATCGAATCCCAATGTCTTTACTGATGAACATGCTTGGTGGTCCGGCCCTCAATTCTTCTTTAAATCTCCTTCTACGAGAAAAACATGTACTGGCCTACGGGGTTGAGGCCAATTATGTGCCGTACATGGACGTTGGATTTTGGCAGATTTATGTCGGTTCGGAATCTAAAAATCTAAAAAAATCGATTTCAATCATCAAAAAGGAGCTCAAGCGAATGCAAACGAAACCGGTATCGGAGCGAAGACTGAAAAAAGCGAAGCAGCAATTAAAGGGTCAAATGGCATTGAGCATGGATGTCAACTCCTCTTTAATGCACAGCTTTGGTAAGAGTTTATTAACTTTTGGCCAAATCGACACCATTCATGAAATCCATAAAAGTATTGATGCCATTTCGGCAAGTCAGCTTTCTGATTTAGCAAAAGAATATATGAGTAAAGATGAGCTTTCTGTGCTTATATTTGATGTGAAGTAGTCTAATTTCGAGCTCCGAAGATTGTACTTCCGATACGGA
>CAJWCX010000067.1 GCA_913031405.1 uncultured Flavobacteriales bacterium
TACATTAATGGCTTTATACGGTGAGTTAAAGTTCTCTAAAAGCTTGAACCCCATTAGTCGGGAGGTTCCAATAGCGATATCTGTATAACCCGAAAAATCACCGTATATCTGTAGGGAGTAACCCCACATTGCGATGATACTAATAAATCCCGGAAAAGCCTCAGGAGCGTCTGCTACTTTGTCAATAAAATGAACTGCTATGTAGTCTGCCAAGATTACTTTTTTTATAAAACCCTTAACAATTTGGATAATGGCCCAACTAAAATCTGGTTTATTTAATTCGTATGGCTGTCTAATTTGTGGGATAAAATCTCTTGCCCTTACAATCGGTCCTGCAACAAGCTGAGGGAAGAAACTCACGAAAAAAGCATAATCAAAAAAGTTTTTTACTGGTCTTACTTCCTTTCTGAATATATCAACAACATAGCTAATACTCTGAAAAGTGAAGAATGATACGCCTACAGGTAAAACGATAAGGTCAACAAAGGTGCCATTACCGAATATACCATTTCCCATTCTTGCAAAAACATTGAATACTTCAAATTGTGTATTGAACATTTCATTGAATGATTCGGTAAAGAAATAGGCATATTTAAAGTAACCGAGTATGAGTAGATTAAAAAATACCGAGAGTGTGACATAAGTCTTTTTTTTCGTTGATGATTGTGTTTTTCCTAGCCCTTTGCCAATGAAATAATTCACAACGATACTTGATATGAGCAACAGAACCAATAATCCAGAAGTTTTAAAATAAAAAAACAGGCTGGTTAAAAAGAGAAAAATACTTCTTGTCAATTTATATTTATGGATATAGCTGAATACAGCTAAGACCAAAACGAAAAATATCCAAAAATCGAGCTGTGTAAAGACCAAAGGATGGTTTGCATCAAATTCTAAAGTAAATAACTCTGTGAATCTGTTCATTTTTCTCTATTCGATGTTTCATTCTGACATTCGATGCTATTCAAATATTTTAAAAATGCATCAATATACAACTCTCCTTTAAGATGATATCCTTCTTCAGTAAAGTGAACATAGTCCTCCCTCATAAGCCCTGCCTCTCTCCATGTATTTGAAGATCCTAATCCACCCATAAAATCATAAAAGTCCCATACACCGCATTGGTATTTTTTAGCCAAATTCATAATCACTTCTCTCTGCCTTGCTGTATTTTTATTAGGGTAACGTTTTTTGTAATAACAGTCGTTGGGAACCGTAAGTAAAATCGCACAGTTGGGATTGGCCTCCAAAACCATATCAATCATTTTTTCCAGGTTTTTTCTGTACTCCTCAGGTTTAAATTTACTAAAGGGAACGAAACCATCGTTTGTTCCTACAGAAAATGCAAAGTAATCAGGTGGTGACTGCTTAAGGTCTCTTAAAAAATAGGAATTACCTAAATAAGTGTAAAGACCTGCGCCATTTATACCTATTGTATTGTAGGATACACCAGGAAGATCATTCAGCAATTCAAATCCATATAAATCCAAACGAAAAGGCTTTTTTGTCGACCGAGCAAATTGCATATCTAAAGACGAAATAGGATCGGTAAAACGAATTTCGGTATAGCCTAGACCTGCACATCTTCTTATAGATTGAATCAATAATTCATCCTTTCCAAAATTAAACTCAAAGGGAATCAATCCTTTGTTGTGGTATATCCGAATGGCATTTACTGGTGGATTGACTCTTGTATTTTTATGAATAAAGGTAAGTTGAATCAAAGAGTCGGAGCACGAAATAGCAGCTCCAGTAATGCCATACTCAATAAATTCGGGTCGATGAATGACGCTTCGATAACCGTTCCAGGAATTTGTTGATGTAAATCGATAGTTACTCGGGTTGTTTGTTCTTGCCAAATTAAAAGGAAATACCAATCCACGTTCACCTTTAAGATTCGGCCAATTTGATTGTATGAAGCTGCGAAAATCGTGGGTGTAAATGTCGGCCTGTATATGTGATCCTCCGATATGATAGAATTGAAGTTTTCTATCTTTAAAATGGATCATAGAATCTAAACTGTTGTAGAAGTGTGACCAGTTGGGATTATTTTCAGCTGGAAATTGAAAATAATTATTTTCATAATTAATGAATGGATACTGGTTCATGGCATTGGTGTCAATGCATATGGAGTTTATCTTTATGGTGTCCTGAGTTAAAAGATGATTTTGTCCAACCATTTGAATCGCCATACAGGAAGTTAAAAAAGCAAAAAAAAGACACTTGTATTTCACGCTAATTTAGTTTGGTGATTTTTTCTTTCTCCTCCCATTCTTTATACGCTGATATGAGGGCATCATAAAACAATTGAGAGGCCGTGCTGGCTCCTTTTGTCGTAAAGTGAACATAGTCTTTTCCGGCTAATTTATTTTCAACCCATGCGAACATGGAATTTGCTCCGCCCATAGCATTATAAAGATCCCAATAAGAAGCACCTGCGTTTAGGCTTTGCCTTTTCATTTCTTGAATGCAATAAGGGATGAATTCATATGAACTAAAAATACCTTCTGTGTATTGGGACATATCACTAGGGCCAATAACTATAATAGCTGCATCTGGGGCTGACGATTGAATATATTTTATTTGTTTTTGGAATCGATAAGCATAGTTTCTCACATCTGAACTGTCCTTGAAGTGAGGTATTGAATTTCCTCCAAATTGTAGAATGATTAACCTTGTGTTTAGCTCATTGTGCATGTAGAACATGGAATTAAAGTCTACAGCTCCAAAACTAGTGCCTGAAGATCCCCTCATCGCGATATTAGACATTTGAACTCCGATATCACCTTCTAATGAAATACCATTAATAATAGGGCTTTGGGTAGATTTAAATACAATGTTCAATTCACTTGGTGTTACCGAAAATTTTGTTTTGAAAACATGGGCTTGACCATCCGATATTAAAGAATCTTTTGCGATTAATTCATTTTCATTGTAGACCTCTATATCGCAACGGCTTTCGCAAGAATTGTAGTAGACCGAAAGGTGATTATAAGCTTTACATCTAGAGTAGGCTAACCGGGATGGTTTTATCTTGATTGTTGCTTCTGTCGGAAGACCCATATCTGCTTTTGTGCTATCAATATCAAAAACGGCAGCCGAAAGCATTGCGCCGTATTTATTCGAATGAAGTTTTTCTTTTCCGAAAATAATTTTTCGTTTAAAATTTGATGAATACTCATGACGAAATGAAATGGTGCTGTAAACATTAATTGCAGGAATCAATCCCGGACCAGCTCCACCGAATTGTGTTTGGAGTCTTTGTCTCATGAATGCTGTCATTCTATCTCCTTCAATTTGGGAATCGCCATAATGACAAATATTAATTTTTCGCTTTTTAATAGATACATTTTTTAATGCTTCAAAAAACAAATGAAGTTGATTTCTCGATTCTGTATTCATGTGTATTTTAGTGTGGCTCTTAACGGCTAAAACCACCCTTTTTGACGGTATACCTAGATTATTAGTGTCTGATGCTTTTGATGTTTCGAAATCGCTATCATCAATATCCCCAATATTGATATCTTCCAAAAAAGCTAAGTTTTTCCTCTCTTGAACAATCGGATTTAATAAATTGTCCCAGCTCAAAAAAGAAATACGTATACCAAAAATACTATACCCATCTTTTGGCGCAAAATACACAACAGGCAAAAGAAGGAAGAGGGTTAATAAAATAAAATAAAGTACATTTATTGGCTTATATTCCTTCATTGTATGAACCTTTGCTAAACAAATATAGTTTTAAATCATTCAGCTTTTGACGAAAGATAATTTACTTATCAATGAATGAATGAGATTTCAATACAGTTGTAATATGGACTCCGTTTTGGAGTTAAATAATCAATTAAGCCTTTCGCCCAATCGCTTTTGCTACAGCTTCTAAGATATTGGTTGTGCCTAATCCATATTTATCCATGAGCTCCATTGGCGTTCCACTTTCCCCAAAGGAATCGTTGACTGCAATAAATTCTTGAGGGCAAGGATGGTTTTTCGACAACACTTGTGCAACAGCTTCTCCGAGACCTCCATTGGCCATGTGTTCTTCTGCCGTAACGACACACCCTGTTTTTTGAATGGAATTCAATATTGCATTTTTATCTAGAGGTTTTATCGTGTGCATATTGATGAGGTCAACAGAAATTCCTTTTTCTTTTAATACTTTGGCGGCTTCGATTGATTTCCAAACCATATGACCACAAGCGATGATTGTTACGTCTGTTCCATTATATATTTGATCGGCCTTTCCGATTTTGAAATCGGCATCAGGTTGAATGAAGATTGGCATTACAGGTCTTCCAAACCTTAAATAAACCGGCCCATCATATTTTGCTATGGCTTTTGTAGCTTGTTTGGTCTGGTTAAAATCGGCCGGAACTACAACAGTCATATTTGGAAGCATTCTCATCATTCCAATATCTTCTAGTATTTGGTGTGTTGCACCATCTTCACCCAAAGTTAATCCTGCATGAGAGGCACATATTTTCACATTTTTTTTTGAGTATGCGATGGATTGTCGAATTTGATCATAAACGCGCCCTGTAGAAAAATTTGCAAATGTTCCGGTAAATGGAATTTTTCCACCTATGGTCATTCCAGCAGCAAGGCCCATCATATTGGCCTCAGCAATTCCAACCTGAAAAAAGCGTTTCGGAAAAGCATTTTCAAATGCATTCATTTTTAAAGAACCAGTTAAGTCTGCACAAAGGGCTACTACATCCTTGTTTTCTGCTCCTAATTCTGCCAATCCTTCTCCAAATCCAGATCTTGTATCCTTGTTTCCTAATATTTCCATGGTTTAAAGTGTTAAATATATTGTGTTATTTGACTTTATTGTAAAGCTTTTCTCTTTTGTATATGCGGATGAATATTGTTTCTTTCCGCGATATATTACTTTATATTTTCCTGGTTGAAGATTCCACTTTTGAGAATTCAATGAAGAATCTAGATTAATGACCCAATCAAGTTCTCCTTTTTTATTTTCAATAAATAATTGTCCTATTGTCGGTGATTTTAATCTTAAATTTAAGGTGCCTGCAGCGGGAATATCTACAATTGTAGTCTGTTTGTCAGAAACAGTAATCTCTTTGTAAATCCTTGGAAGCGTAAATATTTCAAGTGTATAGTCACCCGTCAAGTATTTTTCTGTGCTGTTTAAATGTTGATGATTGATTGTGCGTTGCTCTCCTTTTTGTGTAACCCGCATAGGGTAATTGACATTAAAAGGGCTTCTGGAAGAGGTAAGCTTTATGAACCCTTGTGGGGCATCAATTTCAATTATGTTATGTGTATGTTTTACTATTTCAATTCCTTTCTTGAAGATTGGAGGAAGGGTTGCAATGGCGATATCATAATTCATGCTTGGATCTAAAATGAGGGTATCGGGGTTTTTATACCTGTTTAAGGTGTGCACTAGTGTTTGTAAAAGATTATTTGTTCCCGATTTGTATATAAACATAGTGACGTCAGTTTCGGAAGGTTTTAGGTTGGAATCATTTAAATTAATCTGTACCGTAGTATTCAATAATGCCTTATTAATTATTTTTTCAAGTACTGTTTTAAAACTATTTTTATCCTGAGCCTCCGTATATGAGCCGATGCAGTTAAATTGTTCTAGGTAGGATAAATCCATACCAATACCAATAACAAATGGAGTCACCTTGACTTTCTTTTCCTTTAACTTTGTTGCTACGGCGCAAGGGTCATTATCACAAGATTCTATCCCGTCAGTAATTAAGATGATAAAGTTACGACTTGCCTCTTCAGGAAAGTCGCCTGCAGCGGCTTCAAGTGATCGAGCAATCGGGGTAGCCCCTTTGGCTTGAATGGTGTTTATTTTTTCTTTAATGAGCTCTGCGGTATGATTGGCAAATGGAACTTCGAGTTTGGTGTCATTGCAGTCTTGATTAGTGCTTGAAACCATTGATTGATGACCATAGACCCTGAGTGCTAATTCGAGCTTTGGAATACCCTTGAGATCTTCGATTGATTGATTCAAAATATCTTTGGCAGACTCCATTCTTGTCTGCTCACCCCATTTCAAATTCATGCTATTGGAGGCGTCCAAAATAAAAAGGATACGTGTTTTTTCCTGACCATATGTCAAGGAATTAATCGCGAAAAATAAGATAAAAAAAACCAGTTTCACTAATAATCTCCTAATGTTTCTTCAAGTTGGTCTAATGCAACCTCAAGTTGTTCGGGATTGGGAGCCACACCATGCCATTTGTGTGATCCCATCATAAAATCTACACCTTTACCCATTTCTGTTTTCATTAATACAACGATTGGCTTTCCATTACCGATTGCCTTTTGTATGTTGGCAAAGGTTTTCTTGATATCATCAAAATCATGACCGTTCATTTCATATACGTCCCATCCAAAAGCTTGCCACTTTTGTTTAAGGTTGCCTAGAGAAAGTACATCTTCAACATCCCCATCTATTTGTCTTCCATTATAATCAATGGTTGCAACTAAATTATCAATCCCTTTTGCTGCAGCATACATAGCCGCTTCCCAAATCTGACCCTCTTGTAATTCTCCGTCTCCATGCAGGCTATATACAATTTTAGTATCGTTGTTTAATTTTTTGGTTTCAGCTGTCCCAATTGCTACTGATAAGCCTTGACCAAGAGAGCCTGACGCCATTCGTATTCCCGGGAGAGACTTGTCTGTAGAAGGGTGACCTTGAAGCCTTGAAGATATTTTTCTGAATGTCCCAAGTTCTTTTAC
>CAJWCX010000068.1 GCA_913031405.1 uncultured Flavobacteriales bacterium
CTTGTTGGTCGTCCTATAAGAGATAAGGACACCTATGTGATCGGAATGGTTTATACGGCAAGAAAGAAAGGTGTTCCTGGATACAGCGAAATTAAAGACGACATAAAAAAAGCTTTTATTAAAGACCAGAAAAATGGAATATTGATGGCAGAACTCAAAGGTAAATCTTTAGAGGACCTATCAGCAAATGAAACAGTAAAGCCGGCAGAAGTTTCATTCACTAATATGAATAATGTTGATCCCGAAATCATTGGCGCCTTATTTTCAAAGAGTAGCCCAAAAGAGAACAAAACACTGCAGGCTTTGACGAGCCCAAACGGTGTTTATCTTATTGCGGTGGATAAAACAATTGATGCCAGTCCTAAAAGCAGCTTTAAGGTTGAAAAAGAAGAACTCAATAAAAATACCATCATGCAAATGGTTAAAAACCCCATGTCTTACAATCAAAATAGAAAAATCTCAGAATCCAGCTATCTGATTAATGGATTGTACAAAAAAGCGAATGTAATTGATAACAGAAAGCTTTTACAGTTGGGTATAAGAAACTAGTTTTTCTCTCTTACTGAAGGTACCTGAGGAAAATTTACCTTATAATCACTCCATCGCAAATCTGCTTTGTAGTAATCTGTGGAAATAATTTGTGCATTTGAGTTGAATGCTGATTTCCAGCGTGAAAAATCATTGTTTCGTGATTCTTTAGTACCTGCATCACTTCTTGTTCTTATCATGAATCGATCGGAAGCACGGCGAATATTGTCTTCATTGCCCTCAGGATTATTTCTAAGTAAAAAAGCCGTATTTAGGTCTCCTTCTTCACCATAATAAAACATCAAAGGACATTTGAAACTTCTGTAGATTTTTTGATTGTTTCCCTCTAATATAAAAATCACCTTCCCTAAAGACTCTTTAAGGTAAGGCCATCCTTGTGCATTGACCTTGGCATGAATGGTCTCAAAAGAATTCTTAAAATCACCCGGTGTATAGACATCTTCTCGATCAAATACGGATGCTATTTCATCTTCAAGTAAGGAATATGCCACAGAATCAAAAGGGATACACTTTTTAAAACCCAAAAAATGCAATTTTTTCGATTGGTCGGCCGGATGAGATCCTTTTGCCTCTATATTAATAAAAATAGGAATATGTTTAGGGTTCGAATCACTCCATTTTTTGATGTCTTTTAATCCATCAATAAGTGTATAATAATTGGTTTCAAAATCAACATCTGAGATATGCAGTAATTTAAAACCCGGGTGCTTCATCGAAGCCGACTTCACTCTTTGTTTTTGTCCAAAAATAAATAAGTTAACCCGGCGGCGTTTATAATGACCTCCCTTCGGATCATAATTAACATCTAATTCAACACCTCTGACTCCATAATCAGAAAACTGCTCCCCAAATGGTAAATGACCGTAGTCGATATAAGCAGGATTGTTCTGATTACCCAATTTATCTTGGAATTTAGATAAAAACTTGAGCACCTTTGGGTGAGGAAGCTTCTTATAGCTATTATGAGAGGCAATTATACGAATATCATTCAACCTTAATGAATCTATATCCAATGACCTTTGAGTCATAACATTAGACACACCAATTAAAAAATAAATTAAAAGAACATGCTTCATTTAAGTACTTCCATTTGACGAATTAAATAAGATCTCAGCCGAGACCTCAAACACTCTCTTTGAGAAGATAAGGATAAATGATTCAATGATTTCAATGTTTGATTCCTTTTTAATCGACCATCTGCCAGCAATACATCAAATGTACTCAGCTTATTCTCCTTGATTGTCTTATATATGTTATGATTAGCAAAATAATTACCATCTTCGAGCATTGTAGAACAAAAGGGATATACCTGCTGATGATTTCCTTGAATGCCATACAGCAATATGCCTCCCTGAAAATCATCGTTCAAGATAAAAACGTGCTCATTGTTGTAATTAGAAGCTAAAAAATAAGGGGCCTGAATGAAAAAATACTGGTTCTCCTTTTTTTCTTTATTCAATATTGAAGCATATTCCTTCAATTTATCTTGACGTAATTCCCAAGAGCGAATGGCATTAATGCTCTGCATCTGCATTGAAGCCAACCACAAAACACCAAAGGCATAGCCGATGACATAGAACTTGGTCCTGATCAAACGAAGACATAAAATGGTAAGTAAAAGAACATATAACAGATGAGCAGGCAACATCATTTTATTATACAAACCAAAAGAGACAGCCGGATAATTAGATACAAAGAAGATCAAACTGCAAAAGGATAAAGTAAGGAGCACCACGAAAAAAAACTTCCTGTTATATTCGAAAGTATTCTGCCTATTTACTGCATAAAATAATGGTATCGCTAAAAGACTGAACCAGATTGTTGCCTCTGACATAAAAAAAGGGATGACTTCTAACAGCATTATGGGTATTTCAAACAAAACAACCACAAAGTAATACATGGATTGCAACAATGAGTTTAAAGACGGATTAAACCCATATATGAATCCTTCACTCTGATACAAGGGGCCAACCAAAAACTTGAATGTAAAGAAGAATGCAAATATAAGGACAGTCAGGTAGAACAATTTAGACCTGAAAATTCCTGACAATTTCGACCAGTGATTGTGTAGAATCGGGAAAACAAATAGCGGAAATATAATCTCGCAAGAAAATAAAGCACATAACCCTAAAATAACATAGCCTAGATTTCTTTTTTGAGTAAATCCTCCTAAATCATCTTTAATGGCTCCTAAAGCCAACAAAAAGAACAAGAGAGATAGCAAATAACCCGTCTGGAAAAAATTAAATAAATGGGCACTAGAGAATATCGGAAAAGAAATAAAGAAAATAAAAAGCCACTTTGATTCATTTGTGAAAAACGAACGAAATACTTTGTTTGATTGATAAATAATCAATCCCCATATTCCTAATCGAAGGATATTATACAACAAATAATTTTCTCTGAATAAATGAAGAGTGGCAGTTTGAATCAACCCGTATATGGGCCTGGATAGGTGACCGGGCCTAGACAAACTATAAGATAAGTCATTTACAAAATTTGGAGCAATATCACCGATAAATGATAAATCATCTGAAACACCAAACCCTAAAAAAATCAAAAGGGGTAAAAATACGGAAACAACTGTCAAAAGCCACCAAAAAAAAGCCGTTTTAACCCATCTTTTCATGAGGAAATACCTAAACCTTCAATTAAATCTGAATGAACTTCATTTGGAATAGTTACTTTTAATAATGGCTCTTGTTCCATAGCCCGTTTAATGGCAAAATTGGCATTCGTGTTTCGTGCCCAATTCCTTCTTGCGACACCATTATTAACATCCCAGTGAAGCATCATGTTTAGATTTCTTTCTGCGTCTGCACTTCCGTCTAAAAGCATTCCAAACCCTCCATTAATGACTTCTCCCCATCCAACTCCACCACCATTGTGAATAGAAACCCATGTTGCACCCCTAAATCCGTCACCAATCACATTTTGAATGGCCATATCAGCTGTATATCTGGAACCATCATATATATTCGAGGTTTCTCGATACGGAGAATCTGTTCCCGATACATCATGATGATCACGCCCTAAAATAACTGGACCTATCTCATTATTTCTTATGGCCTTATTAAAGGCATTCGCTATCTTCATCCTGCCCTCTGCATCTGCATATAAAATTCGTGCTTTAGAGCCAACAACCAGTTGGTTTTGTTTTGCACCCTTTATCCATTGAATATTATCTGCCATTTGCTGACGAATTTCAGGAGGACTTGTATGCATCATTTCCTCAAGAACTTGACATGCAATGGCATCTGTTTTATCCAAATCACTATCCTTTCCTGACGCACACACCCATCGAAAAGGGCCAAAACCAAAATCAAAACACATGGGCCCTAAAATATCTTGAACATAAGAAGGATATATAAAATCTTCTTTATTCTCAGCCATTATATCCGCCCCTGCCCTTGAAGCTTCTAAAAGAAACGCATTACCATAATCGAAAAAATAAGTTCCCTTATCTGAATTCTTTTTGACAGCTTTGGCATGACGCAATAAACTTTTTTGAACCTCAACTTTAAATTGATCTGGATTGGAAGACATCATTTCATTCGAATCCTCAAATGAAAGACCAACGGGATAATATCCTCCTGCCCACGGATTGTGCAATGATGTTTGATCTGAACCCAAATCAACATAAATACCTTCTTGGTCGAACTTTTCCCAAACTTCTACAATGTTTCCCAAATAGGCTATAGAAACCACCTCCATTTTAGTCTTCGCTTTATTCACTCGTATACATAACTCGTTCAAATCTTCAATAACTTCATCAACCCAGCCTTGTTCGTGTCTGGTTTTAGCGGCTTTAGGATTCACCTCTGCTGTTACGGAAATAACTCCCGCAATATTCCCTGCCTTCGGCTGTGCTCCAGACATGCCACCCAAACCGGCAGTTACAAATAATTTACCTTTATAGTCATCTCTATTTTTAGCGATTTTGCGAATGGCATTAAGAACCGTAATGGTCGTACCATGAACAATACCCTGAGGTCCAATATACATATATGAACCAGCAGTCATTTGACCATATTGCGTTACACCAAGTGCATTGAACTTCTCCCAATGATCTGGACTTGAGTAATTTGGAATAACCATTCCATTAGAAACGACAACCCGTGGTGCGTTCTTATGCGAAGGAAATAGGCCCTGAGGGTGACCAGAATTCATAACAAGAGTTTGCTCTTCGGTCATCTCTGCCAGATATTTCATGGTTAACCTATATTGAATCCAGTTCTGAAAGACAGCACCATTACCACCATAGGTAATCAATTCGTGAGGATGCTGTGCCACATCATGATGCAAGTTGTTTTGAATCATGAGCATAATGGCCTTGGCTTGCTCACAATTTCCAGGATATTCATCAATAGGACGAGCATAGATTTCATGTTCCGGACGATAACGATACATATAAATCCTTCCGTACTGATTTAATTCGTCAAGAAATTCCTGGATTAAATCAGCATGCTGATGCTCTGGAAAATACCGCAGGGCGTTTTTTAATGCTAACTTTTTTTCTTCGTTAGACAAAATTTGCTTCCTTTTAGGAGCGTGATTTATTTTTGGATTAAACTCTTTCGCTGAAGGTATTTGTTCAGGAATTCCTTGTAAAATTTCATCTTGAAATGACAACATGCTTATAACTTAATATTTAGATCACAAAGTTATGGCTTTAATCAATACTTCAATACAACAAACCCATGCTTTTGAATTTCATTACCACCTTCAAACTTGGCATTGATTTTATAGAAATAAGTTCCTTCGTCCAAAACCTTACCAGACATATTTGTTCCTGGCCATGTTCCAGTTGGATCAAAATATTCATACACTTTATTCCCCCAGCGGTTTAAAACAAGACATTGAAAATCTGTTATTCCATTGTAATTAACGAAAAACTCATTATTACCCACAGTAGATGATAGTACAATAACATTTGGGGCATTCAAATCACAAAAGAAATAATCCAAAGTTGCTGTATCTATTTCAGTACCACAAACATGATTCAAGTTAACAATATAATTCCCGTCTTGATTTACTTCAATTAAATTTCCAGAAGCACCATTGGACCAATCGAAAGAAACATCTGAATCATAACCTGCCTGCACAGCATCCGGCACCGCTATTGCTGAAAGTTGAACCGATGACCCATCACAAACACTCGTATCAGAGGCTAAAACTGAATAATTCGGAGGGAAATTAACGAAAATATTTTGGTCAAATTGACATAAAGGATCGGAAAAAGTGAGCTGATAAACACCAGCCAAGTTAGTACTTACCGTTGGATTAATTGAATCACCCGTAATACTAATTTCAGAGCTTGAGGTTGTCCAAACACCTCCATTGGGAGCACTAACCCCAGAAACTTGATACACATAATTACATATAGAGGTGTCATTGACTATATCTGGAAGTGGCAAAATAGTAAAATTACCAAGTACCGTATCACATTCATTAGAAACCTCCAATACATACGACCAAGCATCACTCGAAACCAATGTGGGCGAAGTAGAGCCGTCACTCCATAGGTAATTTATTTGTGGCTCATATCCTTCATTAAAGGATGTCGTTGTAACCAAGGGAACAATTTCATAATCCGAGTTTTCACAGACAACCGTATCGGGCATAGCTAAAGACAAATTGGGTGGGAAAGTAATTAAAGATGTGTCTGAAATGTTGCATTCATTATCTGTAAACACAACTTCATAGTTTCCTCCCTGTGTAGTTGAAATAAGAGGATTAGTCGTATTTGGATCTGAAAAAGAAATAACAGATTCGTCACTACTCCATATTCCTCCACTAAACGAAACCGTACCAGATACTTGGTATTCAAAATTACAAGCCAAAGTATCTGGGAAAATCTCAGGGCCCTCAATTACAGTGAACGAAACAGTCGTATCGTAGGGACAGCCAAAGTTATCTTGTACATTAAACACATAACTATAGGTTCCTATTTGGTCAGGCTGCACAACAATTAAAGTGTCGTTTTGATCAGATATAATAGTCGGATCATTATTCCACCAACTCGTATCTACGATTGTTTGATAAGATCCTGAACCAGGGAAATAAGAAGCATCAAAAAACAATCCCCATTCGAATATATACCCATCATCTTGGGTAAGATTATCTTGGACAAAAATAGTCCAATTACCA
>CAJWCX010000069.1 GCA_913031405.1 uncultured Flavobacteriales bacterium
ATATAAAATATTCAGAATTATACCGATGGTAAAGAGTAGATCTTCAAGCTCCTTTCAATGTGCAGAAATACAATAATTTAGCTCTTTATTCTGTAAGTTTCAAAGCCAATTTTTTAGACTTGTTAATGCAATCACTTACTGAAACCCCTCCGTGAAAATTACCCAAGACATAAAAGTCTTGATTTCTTTTTTCAAATTGAACAAGACCATCGATGAGTTCTTGATGATTCATATCATATTGAGGAATTCCATTTTTCCATCTAAAATGATTTTTTAGAACAACTTCTCCTTTATGATGAAGAAGCTCTTCTAGATCCGATAAAATAATTCGTTCCAAATCCTCTATCGGCAAATCACACAACTCCCTTTGTCTCTCCCCCCCTGCGATTACTGTAAACAACTCGCAACCCGCAGGAGCCACATGACCAAATGTTCTACTGCTGAAAAGTACTCCCAAATAAGTTTTAGAATCTGATGGCTTAGTCAATACGCCAAAACCTTGATCCTTATTTTTTATGCTTTCTTTTTTAAATCCAAAATGAAAAACATCAACTGGACTGTAATTGACCTTGTCAAGCACATCTCTAAATGGTTGGTCTGAAATTAAATATTTTAAAACATGAGCCGGAATTGTTGAAACCAGTTGCTTACAAAAAATACTACCTTTTCCCGTATTGATTTCATATCCGTCTGAGTTCTTTGTGATTTTACGGACAGCACAATTTAATTTGACTTTATTACCTAGGTTTTCAGCCATTTTATCGGTTAATTGAGACAACCCAATCGGTAAATGAAAAGAACCTTTTACTCGTTTATTTTTTTTCCGTTTAAAAAACCCTTTGATTACTCCACCATGTTTTTGCTCTAGATCCCACAAGAGTTTCAGACTATGTTGGACACTCATTTCTCTTGTATTTCCGGCATAAACACCAGTAACGAACGGTTCAATCAATTGGTCGTGAAATTCCACTCCAAAACGATCGGAAATAAAATCATAGACTGTCGTGTCTTCGGTATGTTTATTCGCAAACAAATCTCTTAAAACGCGTGCCTTACCCCTCAAGGAAAGTAAAGGGGTACAAATGAATTTCAGCAAGGATGTAGGCACCTTTGTAAGCTTCCCTTTATGCAGCACAAAACGATTTTTATCAGCAATATCCCTAGGATATTTTAGCTGATCCCATAACCCACAATCTTCGATAAGCTCAACAATAGCATCATTATTAAGTAAGACCGTATTGGGTCCGTTTTCACATATAAAATGATTTTTTGTCTCCGTATGAATGATACCGCCAACTCGGCTTTCAGATTCCAATACCAGAAAATCCTTATCGCTTTTAGAAAGGAAGTGCGCGAAACTTAATCCGGAAATACCTGAGCCTATAATTACCGTATGTACCTCTCTATTCATAACTTTATCATGATAACTTAACGTACTAAAAAACCAAACTATCTCGTACTTCCGTTATTTCAATAAATCGATTCGTACCTGTATGCATTCGATAACATAAAAGTACATTTTAATGTCAAATTTGTTCTATCTTGGTCATTACAATTACAAGTAAACCAAATCAAAACATTCGTTTTACAGTGTCATGAAGTTATTTTTGTTGCTTTTTATATTACTCCCACTCTGTGGTTACAGTCAATACAAACTCTTATCGACAGAGGGTAAGTATCAGGGGAAAAACCTTTTTGTCAATAACCCTAAACAGGTTGATGGATTCGGATACTGCATCATTAAAGTCACTGTAAATGGAGATGTGCTTCCAGCATCTATTCAAACATCAAATTTTGCCATTAATTTTGACCTCTTTGACCTCAAAATTGGAGAAGATGTTTTTGTGGTTATTGAGCACTTTGAAGGTTGCAAACCTCGTTTTCTAAATCCAGAATCTCTTTTACCAAAAAGTTCGTTCGAAATTGTTGATATACATATTGATGAAAATGCCGTACTGAAATGGACTGCTAAAAATGAGAAAAATATTCTGGATTACGAAATTGAAAAATTTAAGTGGGGTGAATGGAAGAGCGTAGGTGAAGTCCGTGGAAGAGGAGGGGTCAAAGCCCATTCGTACTCATATAAATTGCCAATTCATTCTGGAAAAAACAAAATACGTATTTCACAACTTGACAACACCGGTGAAAAGAAAACTTCAGAAACTGTTGAATTTACTTCAAGCATGACTCCATATACATTTGGTCCATCGAGTGTTCGAGACTACATCTACTTTTATCATGAGGGGAAAAAGGCCAAGACAAAATTTGAAGTATATGACGCTTTTGGGAACCTTCTCAAAATTGGTACAAGTACGACTGTTGACTGCAGAAATATTGTCAATGGTATTTATTATATCAACTATGATAGCAAATCCGAAAAATTTATAAAAGTCAATTAAATGATTAAAAAAATTGAACATATAGGAATCGCTGTCGAGTCCATAAATGAATCACTTCCTATATTTGAAACATTATTCGACACCTGTGCTTACAAGACTGAAATCGTAGAATCTGAGTATGTCAAAACAGCATTTATTCATATTGGAGAATCAAAAATAGAACTTTTAGAAGCAACACATAATGATTCAGCGATCGCCAAGTTTTTGAGTAAAAATAGAGCAGGTTTTCACCATATTGCTTTTGATGTTGATGATGTGATGGAAGAAATAAATCGACTTGAAAAAAAGGGTTTCCAACTTATTCATAGGTTACCCAAAAGAGGAGCCGATCAAAAAACAATTGCATTTCTGCATCCTAAATCTACAAACGGGATTCTCGTGGAGCTTTGTCAGGATATTTAATCTTTGTATTGATTCTCTTCATATCTTTTCATCACAACTTTGAGATTCTCCATTTTCTTCTTTCTCCTAGATTGAATTGAGGTTTTTGTAAAAAACTTATGGCTCTTTAAAAACTTGATCTGTATTTCATCCCATTTTCGGTCGCTATCAATTTTTTTCATCCCCCGCAATTCTTTTCTCAAACTATCCGAAATTTCGCTAAAATCATCCCGTCCAAGATAATCTAAATCAGCATCACATATGATTTCTTGTAATTTATTAATTGGCCTATGAGGGATTTCAGTGACATGGATAAGCTCAACAATGGTCTTGATATGCTGATCAGTATAACCATATTTCGGTAGCCATTCCGCTGCCATTGCAGCCCCAATATTCTCATTGTTTTCATACTGTTTTACAAATCCTGCATCATGTAAAATAGCGGCTGTTTTTAATAAAAACAAGCCTTCATCTGTAACTCCTTCAAGAAGGGCGATTCGCTCCACCGCCTGAACAACGTCAATGGAATGATTTACTGAATGATACAGTAATTTTTTTGATAATCCTTTTTTCAAATAATCAAGGACAAAATGTTCCGTTTTATAGTATTTAATGGAACTAAAATGGTGAAGTTCAACGATCTCACTAAACTTTTGATTCGGAACAATTCCTTCTCCTTTTTCAGAAAGTTCCGCTTTGATCTGCTTCACCCGGTACATATCCACATCAACATTACCCTTCGTTACTACCTTACCTAAAAACTCACATTCAAAATAAGGCTCAATATAATTAAATGTACTTCCAGTAATGGTTACTTCCCCTGGATTACCCAATTTTTCCATCTGCTGGGCTTCGTTAACCGTTGATCCCCAAACATCATATGCCAACTTCAAATTTCCTATAATCCCTGCCGTAACTGGACCCGTATTGATTCCTAACCGGATTTCCCAATAATCTTTATAATTGGCAATGGCATCAAATTTAAGCTTAGACATATAGTCTTGAATTTGAATGGCAGCAATAACAGAATTCATCGGATTTGTCGAATTTTCTATTGGAATACCACCTGCACACATGTATGCATCTCCAATAGTTTTGATTTTTTCTAAATCATTTTTTTGGACAATCTCATCAAATTTTCTAAATAAAATATCTAACCTCTGAACCAATCGACCAGGCTTAATTTTTTGTGAAATTTTAGTAAAACCTACAACGTCAGTGAACATAACAGAAACGACCTTAAATGAACTCACCTCAACCTTGCCATTGACCTTAAGCTCACGGATCACCTCTTCTGGAAGTGCGTTAGACAGCCAACGTTCAGCATTATCTTTCTCTACCTGCAACAACTTCTGCTGCTCAAGTACTTTATCCTTTTCTTGCTCAATCAGCTTGTTTTGTTCTTCAATCTGATGATTTTGCTCCCTGATTTCTCGGGTTCTTTCGTTTACTTTTATTTCCAATCGAACTTGCTCTCTTCGCTCAGACTCTATCCGACGCCTAAAAATTAAAAACGCAATGATAGAAATGACCAATGCGACAACTGTCCAAAACCACCACGTACCCCAATAAGGAGGCTCAATATAAATATTTAGAGTTGTAGGACTCGAACTCCAAGAACCGTTCCCTAAACGCGCATATATTTTTATGGTATAGTCGCCTGGAGATAATGAATTAAAAGTGAGTTCATTTTGATCACCAATAAACTGTTCACCTGTTTCCCCGCCGACCAACTCATATTTATAATTGGTGAGATTAGGATGAAGTAAATTGCTCGATTGAAAACGAATGGTAAAACCTCTCTGGCTGTAGGGCAAGCTAAGGTCCTTTGTTTGCGAAATCACCTTTGTTAGCGGAGAGTCTTTTTGTCCAGGCTTTAACCAACCTTTATTCAACTTGAATTTTGTAATGATGACTTCAAGATCCGCATTCTGATTACTCAATCCTTCAGGCTTGAAAAAATTATATCCATATATTGACCCAAAATATAAATCACCCGACTTAGATTGAAAATAGGCATTAGAATTAAACTCATTACTCACTAATCCATTTACCTCTTTATACGAATTGATTTTTTTGCTTGTAATGTCGTAGGATGCAATACCCTGATTGGTACTCATCCATAGTTTATTCCCGTTTTTAATCAACCCATAGAGCACATTATTGGGCAATCCTTTCTTTTTGTCAATGATTTTGACTGTCTTATTTTTAAGATCTACATATAGAACTCCTGACCCAAAAGTGCCTAGATAAAGATTCCCTTTTTCATCATCACAAATGGTTGTGATTTGATTCTTGGATGCATTTATGATTTCTGAATTCATTTCATGTGGTCGTATCTCATAATTCCCATCAGTTTTGGAAAGAATATTTAATCCTTCTGAAGATGCAAACCAAAAGTTCCCTTTTCTATCTTTATAGGATACTCGACAAAAACCATTGGTAATGGTTTTGCTCGGAGCCATAGGATTATGAGTAAATACCTGATTCTTTTTAGTTTTTAAGTTATAGTGAATCACTCCACCTTTAGTAGCGAGGAAAAAGGTGTTCTCTCCATCTCTTTGTATTCCATAAACCCTATTAAATTGAGACCTGTATCGACGCTCAACATAATCAATCCTGTCATAATTGTAGGTCCCATCTTCATGAATAACGAGCTTGAAGAGACCATCTAAAAAACCTACTAACAATGTGTCTGCATTCAGGCAAAAAGCAGAGAGTGCTACGAATTGTTGTTCATTAGAATTACCTTTATCTGTTTTCCGTCTATTAAAATGAGTAAACAGACCTGAGCCTTTATCGAATCTTGAAACACCAACATCAGTCCCCACAAATAAATAATTCGAAGACACATCCTCACAAAAGCTCCAAACATTAGGGGAGGGAAGTGACTTTTTTAAATTCGAACCAGGACCAACTCCCATAAAACCGTTGTAATCGGGATCAAAACTTGAGATTCCCCTTCCACTTCCTATCCAAACGTTGCCATTGTCATCTCCATACAATACTTCCAAATTATCATACATTAAAGCATGCTTCTGAAACATATCTTGAGTACTGTTAGTAAGAATGCCCATTTTATTTAAAGTATACAGACCCTCTGAAGAAGTGGCAAAAAACCACTTTCCATTTGAATAATGAATATCTTTAACCGACAATCTTCTTAACTGCTTTTGAGCAGGAAATTCTATATCCAATTTTTTTCTTTCCTCGTTGAAGCGATAGACACCATATGTGGTTCCTAGGAGTATTTTCCCAGTAGCGCTCTTTCGAATTCGAAGAATAGATTGGTCTGCGTCGCCCAATTCTGTGATATCGATTGCTTCAACTCTTTTATTTACCGGGTGATAGAGGTATAGTTTATCATTTTCAGTATAGACAAGCAGTTTTTGGCTATCTAAAACAGAAATCAATGTTGTTTTTTTTGGCGCATTTGGATAGTCCAATTGGGTGAAAGATTGATTTTTAGTATCAAACTTAACAATACCATATCCCAACGTAGCAATGAATAACTCGTTTGATGGCGACAAGCATATATCTTGAATGTCAAATATTTTCTTTTTATCAATCGTAAAGGTCTTGAAGGCTTCTGTCTTAGGATTGAATACAGTTAGTCCATTTCTTGTTCCAAACCATATTTGTCCATCTTTCGTTTTAACTGAAACCTCAATAAATGGACTTTCTATACCGTGGGTCTCATCAGGATTAAAAATCTCAAAGGTCTTTCCATCAAAACGATTTAATCCATCCTGAGTACCAATCCAAAGACCACTATTATCGTCTTGAATAATCGTATTTACATTACTTTGGGAAAGGCCATTATTGATATTGTAATTATTAAACCTGTAGTCCTGACCCTGAGTAAGGCAAGGTAAAAAAAACAAAAAAAATATAAGCTGTTTCACGAGCA
>CAJWCX010000070.1 GCA_913031405.1 uncultured Flavobacteriales bacterium
GCTTTGCCAAAAACACATATGCTGAAAAGTTTAATTGGGATAAGTCTCAAAATTTGGCTGTTCCTGAAACCAAATACAAAAAAGATATTGAAGATAAAGTTTTAAATGCTTACAATGAGATGTCTGAGGTGAATAAGGCACAATCTTTTCAGAAAAAGATGGTTCAGGCGTTAAAAGCGGAAGAATTTTCGAAGGCTCTGAGTTTAGTAGATTCGGCTCTTTATTATAATAAAGATGATGATGAATTGGTCAAACGAAAAGCGCAAATAGAGGCATCTATTCAGAAAAAAGCTGATGATATTCAAAAACGAGAAGAGTTTGAAAGCCTAAAGAAACAAGGTGATGTAGCCTATTCTTCCGGGGATTTTGAAGGCGCCGAGGTTTTCTATACTGATGCATCAAAATTGTTCATTGACAATCAAATCAAATATAAGTTGTCAAAAATATCTCAATACAAAGAGAAGATTTCGAAGTTAGAATCAAATAAAGATAAGATTCAAAGTCTCAGGCATGAAGCCGATTCTTTAATAAATATAGATGAATATGATGGAGCCATTTCTAATCTACGGGAAATTCAATTTCTGGACCCCAACGAAAGGACCAGTCTGCAAAGTGAAATCAAAGGGATTGAGAAAAGAAAGAAAAATGCGAATTATGAACAAAGTATCATAAAATTCATTTCTATTGCTGAGCGTCTTGGAAAATCCAAAGATTCTCTTGATGCTAGCTTATTGTTGTACGATCGTGTCGAAAAGTTGATTCAAAACTTAACTGATCAGACATTAATACTTAAATATAAAAATGAGGTTCAACAGGGTATCGAAGTTGTTTCTCTCAGCAAGTCTCAAGAACGAGAAGCTTTTAATCAACAGCTAGAAAAGGCAAATAATAATTTCTTAAAAGGTCCTGACTTTTATGATAAAGCTTTGAAAATTTTGGATTCAGATTTGATGAAACCATATAAAAATGAGTATGAAGTCAAAAAATTAAAGAATCAAATTGCCATAATGGGTGAATTTTATACGCTCAAGAATTCCGCGTTTAGTAAGTCAAATACGAATAAAAAAGAGGCAATTATAGAATTGAAAAAGGCACTTAAGTTAGCCAATGATAATTTCAGATTAACACCAAGAGAGGAGGTCGTCGAAGTAAACGATTCAATCACTAGTTGGTCAGGGAACTCCAACGTCAATAACAATTCAACGTCGCAACCCGTGGAGGGTGATAAAAATTTCATGTCCTCTACCGTTCGATCTCCCGGAATTCCTGCGGATTCGGATATTTCTGCCTATAATGATTTGGCTATCACTATGAATCGCAAGAAAAATGACCCTTTAAATAATCTACAGAAGATTAAAGATGAGATCGATTACGAGGCTTATTTTGACCGAATAGTCGCACAAATTCGAAATGAAAAATCAGCTCAAGACATGCAATCATATATGGAAGAATTGGAGATTAAAAATAGAGCGGTTGGAATGCAGAAATTGGAACTTCAGAGCCAACAGGATGAGGAGAGGCAAGGTTTGGAATTTTCAATTAAAGATCGTAATGAAATGGCTTTGTTCCAGCAAGAGGTTTCGGCAAAGCAAATTGAAGAATGGAAAGATCAAAGAGATTATTTAGTGGAGTTGGAGCTATTGAATCAAGCCAGAAGAAATCAGTTTTATGAGGAAAAGAATCGTTTCAACGAAAGTGAACGCATAATGATTGCTAAAAAAAATGAATATGATAATGAGCAGCGACAGTATGAGAGCCAAGAAAATAAGTTGAATGTAGATCGTCAACGCTATGTTCAAGATTCATTGGCAAAGCTTGGAGGAGAAAACAGGGCCAATGAGTTGGAGCGGCTCAAATCTTATAAACCGGATAATACCACTCAGCCAAATTTCCTCAAAGATGAAGAAGGTGTTTTGTTTCCCAAAAATGCAGTAACAGAGCGTGTTTTTAAAAGTGAAAACTCAATGGGATTTGTTACGGCTGTCACCGTTCAACGAGTAGTAGTGGATGTCAATGGTCATGGTGTGGTTTATGAGAAAACAACGAACGAAAATGGTTCTACTTATTTCAAGAGAAACGGAGCATCTATAACCGAATATATTTGGTTTAATGAGTCAATGGGTCAGAATGTTATTCAGAATTAGATTCTTTCAGATAGGATGTTTTTTGTTTTTTAGTTCTCTTTTTTCTTGTTCGTCGGAATCAGAAGGGAATGATACAGTGAGTCTTTTTAAATTATCCGGTAAAAGTCAAGGCACTACTTATCTTATTCAAGTTTATGATGATCAACTGAATTTTGAGGCACGCGAGATTGATTCTATTCTTCACGCATTCGATCAGCAACTTTCTACTTATGATACTTCATCATTGATATCTAGATTTAATCAAAAGGATTTCACCGATACTGTTTTGTCCTTAAATTCTCTTTTTTTATTGATGTTGGATATGAGCGATTGTATTTATCAAGAAACCAATGGCATTTTTGATCCCTCAATTAAACCGATTATGGACTTATGGGATTTTGATGGAGACAATAATGACATCCCGAAAAAAGAGTCCATAGACTCAGCCTTGCAGTTTGTCAGCTTCGAGAATGGTCTTCATTTTGAAACGTCCGGCTTGACAGATTCGAGCTATTTAATTGTAAAGAATCAACCTGAGTTTCAGTTGGATTTTAACGCTATAGCTCAGGGCTATTCGGTAGATCTATTATTGGAGTTTATCAATTCAAAGGGACATCCGAATGTATATGTTGAATTGGGAGGAGAAATTGCTGTATCGGGCGTTAAGTTCAATCAAGAGAAATGGCGTATAGGAGTCGAGTCACCCATTGAAAATAATCAATCTGCGGATAGAATCATACAGAAGGTATTCGCTTTAAAAGATAAACGCATTGCAACTAGTGGGAATTATCGAAAGTTTTTTGAGACTAATGGCAAGAAATATGCCCACACAATTAATCCGTTGACGGGTTATCAAAATAGGCATAACCTATTGTCGGCAACGGTTTTTTCTCATTACTGTTGGCAATCTGATGCATACGCTACGTTTTTTATGTTAATTGGAGTAGAGGCTACTATGGCTTTTCTGAAGGAAAATCCACATCTGGATTTAGAAGTTTTCCTGATTTATGATGAAAATGACACGTTTAAAACCTACTTATCTGAAGGATTAGTTTCCGCTCAACAGTGAGGGAATTCATATTGGTGTGTCAGTAACTCCAAGAGTGACGTATAAAATGATATAAAATTGCTTATATCTTTAGCTTAAAGACAAGCAGATGAAGGTACATTTTATTGCAATAGGAGGAAGTGCTATGCACAATCTGGCTATTGCTCTGAGCAGAAAAGGAATAGACGTGAGTGGCTCTGATGATGAGATTTTTGAACCGTCCAAGTCAAGGCTCGATCGGCAAGGTATACTACCTGATGCTGTTGGTTGGGACACCACTAGAATAAGTAAGGAAATTGATGCCGTTATATTAGGAATGCACGCCAGGGAAGATAATCCGGAATTACTAAGGTCTAAAGAATTGGGTTTGCCGATCTACTCTTATCCTGAATATCTTTATGAACAAAGTAAAACAAAAAAAAGGTTTGTAATAGGGGGGAGCCATGGTAAAACAACCATTACCTCTATGCTTTTGCATGCTTGTATGAAGGAAAGTGTAAATGTGGATTATATGGTCGGTGCCCAGTTGGATGGCTATGACTGTATGGTTAAGCTTACAGATGACGCTAATTATATGGTTCTTGAAGGAGATGAATATTTAAGCTCGCCTATTGATCGACGTCCTAAGTTTCATTTATATAATCCGGATGTTGCTATTATTAGTGGTATCGCTTGGGACCACATCAATGTCTTTCCCACTTTTGAAAATTATGTCAGCCAATTCGATACATTTTGCTCATTTATCAATAAAGACGGTTTGCTCATTTATAATGAAGAGGATTCTGAAGTAAAACGTTTGGGTGATAAATACCGTAAGCAGTTAAAAACCCGGTCTTATTCTACACCAAGTTTTGAACCCACAATAGCAGGGACAAGGCTGAATTATGATGGGAAATTCTATGATTTGCAAATTTTTGGAAGTCACAATCTTCAGAATTTAATGGGAGCCATGTATTTAGCAAGGGAATTGAATATTTCAAATCATACTTTTTTACAAGCCATGTCTGATTTTACGGGTGCTGGAAAGCGACTTCAAAAAGTACATGAAACAGATTCCTTTGTTATGTATAAAGACTTTGCTCATTCTCCATCAAAATTAAAGGCCACAACAGCTGCTGTAAAAGAGCAGTATCCTGACCGTAATCTTGTGGCATGTATGGAGCTTCATACTTTTTCGTCATTAAAGAAAGAATTTCTCCCGCTTTATAATGGTGCAATGAATGCTGCCGATGAGGCTATTGTTTATTTTAGTCATGATGTGGTCGCACATAAAAAACTAGAACCTATAACTTCCGAATTGGTTGCCCAAAGTTTTGGGGGAGGGGTATTGGTTTTAACCGAAACCAATGAGGTTTTACAAAGCATATCCTCCAAAGATTGGAGTAACTCTGTTTTGCTCATGATGTCTTCGGGTAATTTTGATGGAATCGATTACGACTCTTTGGGCAGAAGGCTTTCTGTGTGATGACGGAAAATAACTCGTCTAAATATAAGTGCAACAAATAGGCCATTAATCATGCTCCATATCGACATAATCAATAATGAAATAGACATATTAAAGGAAGGTGATAGTAAGGTTTTGGCAGTATTCAATTGTTGGCTTTTGATCTCCTCGTTTGATTGGTTGTCGTAGGCCATTGGATTTTTTTGTTTAAGCTCTTTGATGTTTTCTTCATTACTCCATCGAATTTCTTCTTCCTGTATTTTTTTTGCAATGTATTCTGTATCAATATTGTTATAATAGAAGTAGGAGAAACCACCCACTAAAACAGTAAAAATCATCGAAGGAACAAGACCTATTTTTAGGTCGTCCATTAAAGTGTTTTGATGTTTTTGCTTTCTTTTGGATAAATAGATTGATATTGAGCAACCAGCTGTTATAAAGAGCATACTCAGCAGCATTATTGGTTTTTCACTCATTTCCATATCTGTCAAAAAAACAACAATTCTGAATATAATTATAGAAAAACCTAGACCTAAACCGAGTTTCAAAGAAAATTTCATTAGCTATTCATGGAGATGAGGAATTCCTCATTTGATTTGGTGTTTTCCATATGCGACTTCATGAATTCCATAGCTTCAACGGGATTCATATCGGCAATGAATTTTCTCATTAACCAAATTCTCTGCATCACATCTTTACTCATTAAAAGGTCTTCTCTACGTGTTCCAGATGCAGTAATATCTATTGCTGGATAAATTCTGCGATTAGATATTTTTCGATCCAATTGTAGCTCCATGTTACCTGTACCTTTAAATTCTTCAAAGATCACTTCGTCCATTTTGGAGCCGGTTTCTGTGAGTGCAGTGGCTAATATCGATAATGAGCCACCGTTTTCGATTTTTCTTGCCGAACCAAAGAACCTTTTTGGTTTATGTAGGGCATTGGCATCGACACCTCCGGATAAGACTTTTCCAGATGCCGGTGAAACTGTATTGTATGCTCTTGCCAATCGTGTGATTGAATCTAGTAATATACATACGTCATGACCACACTCGACCATTCTCTTGGCTTTTTCAAGTACGATATTCGCGACTTTTACATGACGATCTGCGGGTTCATCAAAAGTTGAGGCCACAACTTCAGCTTTTACACTTCTTGCCATATCTGTGACCTCCTCCGGTCTTTCATCAATTAATAAGACTATCAAATAAGTTTCAGGATGATTAGCAGCAATGGCATTAGCTACGTCTTTAAGTAGCATCGTTTTACCTGTCTTTGGCTGTGCTACAATCATTCCACGTTGACCTTTACCAATCGGTGAAAATAAATCCATAACTCTTGTTGACAGCGTTTCTTGCCTATGACCAGTTAAGTTGAATTTTTCAGAAGGGAATAATGGTGTCAAGTATTGAAAAGGAACCCTATCTCTAATGTATGACGGATCTCTTCCGTTTATAGATTCGACCTTTACGAGCGGGAAAAACTTCTCTCCTTCTTTTGGAGGCCTTATCGTTCCTTTTACTGTGTCTCCCGTTTTTAATCCGAATAGTTTTATTTGATTCTGAGAAACATAAATGTCATCAGGTGATGGCAAATAATTGTAATCAGATGATCTCAGAAAGCCATAACCATCCTGAATAACTTCAAGAACCCCTTCTGCTGAAACAATACCAACAAGATCATAATTGTTATTGGATTTGTTTTGGATTTGTTGATTACGATCTTTTTGCTTGTTACTGCTATTGCTTTTATCTCCCTTGTTTTTATTCTCGTTTTGTTTGATATTAGGATCTTTAGAGGTCTTTTGCCCCTTAGCTGTTGCAACTTCATCCACTTTTTCCTGTGTTACATCTGTTTCTTTTAGGTCGGCTGAAGTTTCACTTTCTTCTTGTACGACAGAATCGACTTTTATTCTTTTTCTGGTTCTTTTTCGCGTAGTTTCTGCCTTGGTTTCCTCTTGTTTGTCTGATATTTTGTCAGCGA
>CAJWCX010000071.1 GCA_913031405.1 uncultured Flavobacteriales bacterium
TTCATTTGAGCGGCGTATCCACAAAGGAAGGCGTCAAGCTCATTAAAGCGGCCAAGAAAAAAGGAATGAATATCACAGCTGATGTGCATCTTATGAACCTATGCTTTAATGAAAGTAGGGTCCTCGAATTTGACACAGTCTTTAAAACACTACCCGTGCTAAGAAGCCAAGATAATGTAGAAGCATTATGGAAAGCCTTGAAAGACGAAACCATTGACTTTATAGTTTCTGACCACAGGCCTGCGATTAAAGAGGAAAAAGAATTGGAATTCGAGCATGCTTCATTCGGAGCCCCGCAATTAAAAACCGTTTATAGTGCCTTAAACACTCGAAACAAATTACCATTAGACCAACTTATTGAAATCCTTTCAAATCGACCGAGAACCTATTTGGGAGTTCCTAAAGGTACCATTAAGGAAGGAACTAAGGCGGACCTAACGCTTTTCGATCCCAAAGACGCTTTTGAGTATGGTGCCAAAACTAAAAAAGAAGAAATAATCTATTCTCCATTCCAAAATGAAAACATGAAGGGAAGAGTTATAGGTATTATCAACAATAATAAAGTCATCTTAAACCAATAATTGTGTCAAAAAGTACCTTCTTAAAAGAGTTTTTTGACAAAAAAGGAATGGTTGGATCGGTCGTTCCAAGCTCTAAGTTCCTCATCCAAATGATGTTACGCAGGATTGAGTTTGAGGACGCCAAGCTTATTATCGAATTAGGACCTGGAACAGGAGTCATTACTGATGAAATTATTAAACGACTCAAACCCAATACTCAATTACTGGTTATTGAACTCAATGATACCTTTTATAAGGATTTAAAATCGCGGATTTCAGACCCCAGAGTGACCATAAAAAAGGGTTGTGCAACAGACTTGTCACGATTTGTTAATGCACTAGGTATGGAAAAAGCAGATTATATTGTTTCCTCATTGCCCTTGGCCATTTTACCTCATATACTAAGGAAAAGAATCGTTATAGATATCAACACCCATCTTAAACCAAACGGATATTATATTCAGTTTCAGTATACTTTACAATCACTTAAATTGTTTAAAAAAATATTTAAAAAAGTATCAATTAAGCATTGTTTATTGAATGTACCACCCGCTTTTGTATACACCTGTGACAGCAAATAGGATAAATCCCTATCTTTGCAAAAAAATATTCGTAAATGCTTAATGTTCAAAACCTTTCTTTACAATTTGGTAAACGAGTTTTATTCGATGAGGTAAACTTGAAATTCGTCAATGGTAACTGCTACGGTGTTATTGGTGCCAATGGTGCGGGAAAATCAACATTTCTAAAAATATTAACGGGTGATCAAGATGCGACTACAGGCCACATTGATTTAGAACCCGGAAAAAGAATGGCTGTATTGAAACAAAACCATTTCGAATTTGATGAGATTCAAGTTTTACAAACCGTGATTATGGGTCATAAAAGACTCTTTGATATTATGGTTGAAAAAGATGCCATTTATTCAAAGCCAGATTTCAGTGAAGAGGACGGAATGCGCACAGGTGAACTTGAAGCGGAATTCGCAGACTTAGAAGGTTGGAATGCTGAAACAGATGCCGCTTCACTTCTTAGTAATTTAGGGATTGACGAATCAAAACACTATCTCAATATGGAGGAGTTGTCAAGTGACCTTAAAGTGCGTGTTTTATTGGCCCAAGCGTTATTTGGGAATCCCGATGTATTGATTTTAGATGAGCCAACGAATGACTTGGATATTCGTACGATATCTTGGCTTGAAGATTTTTTACTCGATTTTAAAAACACCGTAATCGTCGTATCACATGACAGACATTTTCTCGACACTGTATGCACCCATATATGTGACATTGACTTCTCGAAAATCAACATTTTTACAGGTAATTATTCTTTTTGGTATCAATCCTCTCAGCTCGCACTTAAGCAAAGATCAGACAAAAACAAAAAGGCAGAAGAAAAGAAGAAGGAACTCATGGAATTTATTTCTAGGTTTTCAGCAAATGCAGCGAAATCGAAACAAGCGACCAGTCGAAGAAAAATGCTTGACAACTTGGACTTAGAAGAGATCAAGCCCTCGTCGCGAAAATATCCTGGTATTACTTTTCATCAAGAACGAGATGCAGGGAACCAAATCATATCTATTTCCAATTTGAGCAAATCAAACACTGAGGGCGACCTCTTTCGGGATATCAACATGATTGTAAACAAAGGTGATAAAATTGCCTTTATTTCGAAAAATAGCATTGCTCTGACACACTTTTTTGAAATACTTACTGGAAATTTAAAGGCCGATTCTGGAGAAATATCTATCGGAACAACCATTAAATCAGCATACTTACCAAATGACAACACCTCATTTTTTGTTGGTAAAGAATCTTTAATCGACTGGCTAAGAAATTTTGCCGAAACAGAAGAAGAACGTGAGGACGTCTATTTAAGAACCTTTTTAGGAAGAATGTTATTTACTGGAGAGGAAGCCTTGAAATCAGCCAGTGTGCTTTCGGGGGGAGAAAAGGTTCGTTGTATGCTTTCGAAAATGATGCTCGCGAAAGGAAACCTACTTTTTATGGATGAGCCTACAAATCACCTTGATCTTGAATCGATTACAGCATTAAACAATGCGATGGCTGAATACAGAGGTACACTTCTTTTTACTTCTCACGATCAAGAGCTAGTAAATACAGTAGCCAACCGAATTATAGAAATCACTCCTAAAGGAACCATTGACAAAATGATGAGCTACGATGAATACTTAAAAGATATCAAAATCAATACTTTAAGAGAAGAAATGTACGCGTAAAAATGACCGAAACATTATTTAAACTTTCAATACCTAATACTCATCAACAATACTTGCATGTCGAACTTCTATTAAAGAATATTAATAACGATATTGATATTTTACTTCCTACCTGGCGCCCAGGAAGATACGAAGAGGGTAACTTTGCAAAAAATATAAAGGGATTTAAAGTTTTTGATGATGAAAACATAGCTCTAGATTTCATTAAGACATCAAAACACTCATGGCATGTTAATTCAAAACAAGCAAAAAATCTTAGAATTCAATATCAATATTATGCAGCTGAATTAAATGCTGGATCGACTTTCGTTGAAAAAGAAATGCTCTACGTCAATCCCGTAAATTGCTTGATGTATGTCAAAGAACGAATGGGAGACAAGGTTCAAATTGATTTTGAGATTCCAAAAACATGGGAAATTGCTGGTAGCCTTACACAGATTAATGAAACATCCTTCACTGTTGAATCTTTTGATGAACTTTTTGACACCCCTGTCATCTGTTCTCCCAACCTTATTTGTAAAAGCTACCAAACAAGCGGTTATCATTTTCACTTATGGTTTAATGATTTAAATGGAATCAAATGGGAAAAGTTAATCACAGACTTTAAAAAGTTTACAAAAAAACAGATTGAAGACTTCGGGGAATTTCCGTGCAAAGAATTCCATTTTTTATTCCATACTCCGAATAACCTTGCCTATCATGGTGTAGAACACCTTAAAAGTACAGTCATTGCATTAGGACCGAAATATGATGTTTTTGGGAAACTCTATTCAGAACTTCTTGGTGTTTCATCCCATGAGCTATACCATGTTTGGAATGTAAAGACCATTCGCCCTAAGGAAATGATGCCATATGATTTTGGATTAGAAAACTATTCCAAAATGGGTTATGTATATGAAGGTGTAACCACCTACATGGGTGATCTTTATTTACTAAAAAGTGGTGTTTTCACCCTAAATGAGTATTTAAAAGAACTTGAAAAACAATTTCAAAAACATTTTGATAACTACGGAAGGTTTAATCATGCTGTCAGTGAGTCTTCTTTTGATACCTGGTTAGATGGCTATGTAAAAGGAGCACCTGGAAGAAAAGTTTCAATATACGTCGAAGGTTGTTTATTAGCTTTTATCACGGATTATATGCTCCGAAAAGCAACCAATAACAAAATAGGAATTGAAGGAGTCATGAAACGAATGTACTACCATCCCGATATCATTGAAAAAGGATACGACGAAGATAGCTATCGAAATATGCTTGAAAATGTATCTTCGATATCATTTCAGACCCTTTTTGAAGACCATGTCAATGGAACAGTTTCATACGAAGGGCTTTTGATTGAAGCATTGGATTATTTTGGATTAGAATTGATAAAAAAACTGGATCCCTCCTACTCAAAATCAATTCTTGGAATAAAAACCCAAGTAAATAGCAAAGGCACCTTTGTTGTGGATATTTATCCCGGAAGTCCTTCCGATATGGGAGGTCTTCGTATTGGAGATCAAATTATGAGTGTCAATAAAACACAGGTCAACAAAAATTTAGATCAATGGCTGAGATATTTTAATGAAAACAAAGAAATATCTTTGACCCTGTCTCGTAACCAAAATATAAAAGAGGTGCTCATACCCACTCTAAACAGAAACTTTTACCAGGAGTATAAAATTCAAGTAAAAAAAGATACCGACAAAAATCAAATAAAGGCCCTTCAGTCTTGGGCTTGCTTGTGAGATCTGTAAAAGGTTAAAATTAGGAGAGGCAACAAAGTCAGGTCCAATATCAAAGCAACAAACAAGGTCATACCCAATAAAAGCCCCATGTTAAAAGTCCCCATAAACGTGGAAAACAATAACAATAGAAAACCGGAGCAAAGAACTAGTGTCGTTAGAATCATTGCCTTTCCAGTAACAATATAGGCATGTTTAAGAGCATCTTTAACAGATTTTCCTTTCATGAGTTCAAATTTAAATTTCCCCAATAAATGTATGGTGTCATCGACAGCGATACCAAAAGCTATAGTGAAAATGATGGAGGTACTGGTTTTAATTTCAATACCCATATAACCCATAACGGCCGCAATAAAAACAAGTGGTAGCGTATTAGGAACGATACTGATAATGACCATACGGATAGAACGAAACACTAAGCCCATAATCAATGAAACAATACCTATGGAAACCAACAATCCATATAGCAGACTATTTGATAGGTAACGAATGTTTTTATCCAACAAATAAGCAGAACCAGTGACACGAATATCTATAAACTCAAAGTTTTTCCTAGAAACAAATTCCTTAAATCGATTTGTTTTAGCAGTCACAAAATTATTTCCTTTATCAGGAATCGTTCCTTGAATTCTGGTAATGGTTTCAGTGGAATCTAAAAACAATTTTAAAAACGCACCCTGATTTGTTATTTTCAAAATTCGACGAAATTTTCGCAGATTTCGTTTCTTTTTTGGAAGCTTAAAATACTTCTTATCACCCAAGTGAGAAGATCGGTTTAAAACCTTCAAAGTCTGCACTAATGAGGTTTTAAGCTCAAGTCCGAAAGTATCTTCTAAATAATTCTCAACCTGCTCTATCTCGTTCAAAACCGATTTATCCCATACATTTATGAAGGTATCTTTTATGGTAATAGCGAGTTCAAAAGGACGGTAGCCACCATAGTGGGTGTCGAAGAAGGAAAAGTCCTTTTTAACAGGATCTGAATCCTTGATGTCATCCATGATCAAATTATCAGAGGTCAACATGTTCATTCCGAATCCTGCAGCCAAAACAAATACTAATGATGAAATCCAAACTGTTTTCTTATGGGCTACTATCCATTCGAAAAACCCTGGTAGAAGTCGATACCAAATTGATTCTTTTGTTTCAGTAATAATCCGAGGTGATGGAAAATAATAAAACAGTATGGGTAACATTAAGATCGATAGAAAAAAGGCAAGTAATACCCCTATTCCGACGATTAGTCCAAACATTTTTACCGGTTGAACATTAATGAAATATAAAGAAAAGAATCCAATCGATGTAGTTACTGAAGTTAAAAAAGTTGAGAAACCTACTTCTTTAATAGTGGTTTTAATGGCCTCGAATTTTGTCAATTTATCCCTCAGTGCATCCATATATCTTGATACCAAATGAATAACATCGGACATGGCCACAACAAACATTATCGAAGGCAAAGTCGTTAACAAAATATTCATTGGGCTAGAAAATACACCCATGCCACCAAGAACCCATACCATAGATGATATAATGACCACCTGAGGTAGAACAATTCCCCAGCCTGAGCGAAAAGCTATAAATAAGAATAAGATGACCAAAACAGCACTCAGGCCCATAAAAAGGAGCAATTCCTTATTCATTTTTTGTATATAATATTGCTGACCTACCGCTGTTCCCGCTAAGTGAATTGCATCAAAATTAAATTCAGACAAAACGGAGCGCAATTCACGAACAAGCTCATCACTTTTCTCTCTGGATAAATCATTTTCATGTTTAATAAAAACACAAACAGACTTCGAATCTGCAGAGATAAGCGTATTGACAAGTTCCTTACTATTAAATAAACGAATAGAGTCTACACGAATTGAACTATCTTGTTGATGTGATTCACTAAAATTATAAAAATTTATATACGGCTTAGTTGAATTTCCTCCCCCCTGATAGAGGAAAACCTCTTCCTGATTGGTAATTGATCTAACACCAGATAAATAGGGTAAATTATGCTGAAAAGCTTTGGTGAGAGAATCCAATCGCAACAAAAAGTCCTTTTGAAAAACTCCATC
>CAJWCX010000072.1 GCA_913031405.1 uncultured Flavobacteriales bacterium
TTGTATGTGTGCCGGCATGTTCTTCAGTCTTCACAAAAGTCATTAAGCGCTAAATGGAAGAGGATCAAACATTAGAAAGCAATCAGGAAGACCTTTTTGAACATTATAAATTTACGGCTGACCCTGGTCAGGAAGTGATTCGAATTGATAAGTTTTTGTGCGATAGGCTTTCTAATTTCTCAAGAAATAAAATTCAAATTGCGGCTAAGAGTGGAAATCTATTGGTGAATGATCAAAAGGTAAAACAGAACTACAAGGTAAAACCTGCTGATACTATAACCTTGTTGCTTCCTTATCCAGTTAGGGAATTTGAACTCATTCCTGAGGATATACCAATTGATATCGTTTATGAGGATGACTCTTTGATTGTGGTAAATAAAAATGCAGGAATGGTTGTTCATCCAGGCTATGGTAATTCTTCCGGAACTCTTGTAAATGCCTTAATCTATCATTTCGATAATTTGCCTGAGTTACCTTCAGATTATTTTGGCCGACCCGGCCTGGTTCATAGAATAGATAAAAACACAACTGGTCTATTGGTCATTGCCAAAACTGAAAAGGCGTTAACGAAATTAGCCAAGCAGTTTTTTGATAAAACTATAGAAAGAAAATACAGGGCTTTAGTATGGGGCGACCTTGAAGAAAGTGGGACGATAGAGGGAAATATAGGTAGGTCAAAGAAAAACAGAAAAGTAATGGCTGTTTATCGAGAAGAAGATGGAGGAAAAGCAGCTGTTACCCATTACAAGGTTTTGGAGCGTTTCGGTTATGTTACGCTTATCGAGTGCATACTTGAAACAGGAAGAACTCATCAAATTAGAGTTCACATGAAACACATCGGACACCCTTTATTTAACGATCCTGAATATGGAGGGGATAAGGTATTGAAGGGAATAAAAACATCTAAGTATCAAAAGTTTATTTTGAACAATTTTGACTTGATGAAAGGACAAGCTCTTCATGCAAAGACACTTGGGTTTATACATCCTGAAACTGATCAGGGCGTGCTGTTTAATTCGGACCTCCCTGAGTTTTTTGAATCTGTATTGAGGCGATTTAGAGAATATTGTAAAAAATGACTTTTTTTCTCTATTTTTGTTTTTCCTTAATATGCGGCTAACGACTAAAAAACAATGAAAAAACTGTTCTATTTATTTCTAATAACTCTAGTAGGAGGAAACTCCTTCGCTCAAGGCACATCACAACCGAAGATTGTTCGTGATGCTAATACCGCCTTTGAGTCTGGTAAGTATCATGAAGCAATTCAAAAATTAAAGGCAGCCTATGACAAGATTGGAACCAAAGGATCTCTAAAAGAAAAGGGTAAAGTTCGGTTTAATTTAGCAGAGTCGTATCGTCATATTTCGCGCTATGAAGAGGCCAATGAGAATTACGATGTCTGTATCGAATTGAAATATTTTGATGTCAACCCTGATGTTTATTTTTTGAAGGGAGAAATGCTTCGAATGATGGGGGACTATGGGAAGGCACAAAAGAGTTATGCCGAGTATAAGAAAATTGCAAAAGACTCGAGAGTTCATGAACTTGAAATTGCACTAAAGGCTTGTGAGGAATACAAATTCTATGATATGATCGAACCTGAAGTTAATTATCAGGTCAAATGTGAAACAAAAATCAATCGTAAGGAGTTTGATATGTCTCCTACATATGCTGATAAGAAAGGATATAAGGTGGCTTTTTCATCGAGTCGTGAAGAAAGCTTTGGGTCTGGCAGAGACCCTATTACTGGTGAAAAATATATGGATATTTTTATCGCTGAATTTGATAAAAATGGCGACCCGACTGGCGTCGTTTTGCTTGATGAAGATGGTATTGTCAACACATCGGCAAACGAAGGGTCTGTTTGCTTTGACAAGAAATTCAAAAGCATGTTTTTTACCAGGTGTCCAAGTAAAGAGCGCATGAAGCTCGGTTGTGACATTTGGTTGGTAGATATAGAAGAAGACGAATTTAAGAATCCGAGAAAGATGAACTTAAAGAAGGATGCAACCACTTCCGTAGGTCATCCGTGCTTGTCTTTGGATGGAAAGATGCTGATTTTTGCTTCGGATATGGCTGAAAGTGGTGGAGATAAAAGCTTTGGAGGACGTGACTTGTGGTATGTCACTTTCGATAAAAAAACTAAAAATTGGGATTCGATACCTAAAAACATGGGCCCAACAATAAATACTTCCGGAAATGAGTTATTCCCTTCCATTGGAAGTAAAGGGAAATTATTTTTTGCTAGTGATGGCCATATTGGAATTGGAGGTTTGGATATTTTTTATGCCAATCCTCTTACAGACGAAGTTAATCAATGGCGTGAGCCCAAAAATATGGGTTATCCCATAAATTCTCCAAGTAATGATTATGCGATTACTGACCGTGGAATAAATGGATACTTTACTTCCGAAAGGCGCTTGACAAGTGGACAACATGCTCCAGACATTTGGAGCTATTCAGTTCCCCCTAACCTTTTTGATTTAAAAGTTATTGTTCATGAATTTGGTTCTCCAAAAGACCGTATAGAAAATGCAGTGGTTACTGTTGTTGGTTCTGATGAAACAACCTGGAGTGGGCCTACTGACGCAAAAGGTGCCACTATTAAATGGGATGTTAAAAATGGACGGACGAGATACATCATGGCCGATACGGAATATGCTATCAATGCAACTAAAGAAGGTTACATGATTAATAAGGAATCTGCCAAGATATCTACTGTCGGTTTGGGGGAAAGTCAAAGTTTTATTGTTGAAATTGAATTGGTCCATATCGAAGAAGAACTTAAAACTCCTGAGGTTAGATATCCACTTAACCAATGGACGTTTATCAATGACGAAACATGTATGTCCAGAGATTCTCTTTTGTTTCTGTCAGACCTCTTATCTAGTCATCCATATATCACAATTGATTTATTTTCACACACGGATTCTCGATCCTCGGCAAAATACAATCAGGTTCTTTCTGAAAACAGGGCTAAAGCGGTTTACAAGTTTTTGGTCGAGGAAAAAGGAATTGATCCAAGGAGAATTCGACCTATAGGAATGGGTGAAGCTGAGCCTGCAACATGGATTGATGAAAATGGTGAAGAAATTGTTTTGACTGAAAAATACATTAATAAGTTTCGTTCATCAGATAAAGTGAAATTTGAAAAATTACATCAAATTAATCGTAGAACCACAGCACGTATTACGAGTCAGGAATTTGATGCGAAAACGGCACCTCCTGCAAATGAGGAGTGGATGGAGTTTAAGCCACTCAGGTAAAGAAGTTAATCGTTTATTTATTGTTCAAATGAAAAGAACCATTCAAAAAATATTGTTTTTTTTTGAAATGCAATCCTATGGTGTTTGCGAATGGTGGGCTCGAAAGCTAGGCATACGAACTACCAAAGTTAGACTCGGATTTATTTATTTTTCATTTGTTGCCCTCGGTTCCCCCCTGTTGATTTATTTGATTATGGCTTGGCTTCTTGAGCACAAACATTATTTCACTTTGAGTTCCAAACGAAAAAGATCTATCTGGGAGCTATGAAGATACTTATTACAGGGAGCAACGGACTATTAGGTCAAAAAATTGTAGGTCAACTTGTTCGCAGTAACATCGAATTTTTGGCCACTTCTGCTGGTGGAAATAGAAACACTAATTGTCCAGATTCTTGTTATCGTTCAATGGACATATCAAATGCTGCCCAGGTCAAATCAGTGATACAGTTTTTTTCTCCAGATTACGTGATTCATACTGCGGCAATAACCAATGTAGACTACTGTGAGCAAAATCCAGAGGAATGTTATAAGATTAATGTTGAAGGAACAAAAATTTTATTTGAGGCGATCAAAGAGAAGAATGCACACTTGTCTTTACTCTCTACTGATTTTGTTTTTGATGGAGTAATCGGCAATTACGTAGAAAGCGATGAGCCCAATCCACTTAGCATATATGCAACTTCAAAACATGAAGCCGAAAAATTATTGACTTCTTCCGATTATATCAATTGGTCGATTGTCAGAACGATTATTGTTTTTGGAGAAGGAGAGAATTTGTCGCGCTCTAATATTGTTTTATGGGCAAGAGAAGCATTGAGAAAAGGTGATTCTCTTAAAATTATTGACGATCAATTTCGTTCACCTACATGGGCTGATGACCTAGCATGGGCTTGCATTCGAATTTGTAAGCTGAATAAAAAAGGGATTTATCATATTTCTGGTCCTGAAAGGATGTCCATTTTTGACTTGGTCATGCGAATAGGGCGTTATTATAATCTGGATTGTTCGTCCGTTGAAAAAACGACTAGCGAAAGCCTTAATCAAGCAGCTAAAAGGCCACCAATTACTGGTTTTGATCTTACCAAGGCAAAAAATGATTTGGGCTATGATCCAAAAACATTAGAAGAATCATTGTTACTTTTATCCTAAACGTAAAAAGAGTATCTTCGACACTGAATAAAAGAAATCTAATCCCTCAAAAGAATCCACATGAAAAAAGCATTTTTTATTTTATTTGCGCTGCTCACACCATATCTATCAATGGCGGCCGAAAAGGGATTGGATCAAAAGATCGATGAGGCCTTTAAGCCTTTTGCAGATTTGGTTGGGAGCATCATCTTTTTTGAGATTATGGGGACTCCATTCGTATTGATATTGTTGGTCGCAAGTGCCTTGTTTTTTACTATTTATTTTGGATTCCCGAATATCCGTTTTTTTGGAAAAGCGATCAATGTTGTTAGGGGTAAATATGATCATTTAGATCAGACTTCTTCAGGTAATAAGGACTTGGCTATTGATGGAGATATAAAAGATACCATTTCAGACGAAAGTAAGGAGGGGGAGGTGACACATTTTCAAGCGTTAGCCACGGCGGTATCTGGTACTGTTGGGAATGGGAATATTGCAGGTGTAGCTTTGGCCATTGCATTAGGGGGTCCAGGAGCTACATTTTGGATGATCGTTTGTGGTTTGTTGGGCATGTCCTCAAAATTTGTGGAATGCACCTTAGGGGTTCAATATAGAGATATTGGCAAGGACGGAACGGTGTATGGAGGCCCCATGTATTACCTAAGTAAAGGGCTAAAGGAAAGAGGTTTTGCTACATTAGGTAAAATCACAGCAGTTCTTTTCGCTATATTTTGTATAGGTGGATCTTTTGGTGGAGGTAATGCAGCTCAAAGTAACCAGGCAACAATCGTTTTAAAAGATTTAATGGGTATTCAAAGTACAAGTGCCGGTGCTGTTATTGGTATTGTTCTAGCTATTGTTATTGGAATTATTATTATAGGCGGAATTAAAAGAATTGCTTCTGTTACAGAAAAGGTTGTTCCCTTCATGGCGGTAATGTATTTAATCGCTTGTTTATATATTATTTTCACAAATTTTTCCTTTATTGATGATGCTTTTTCATTGATTTTTACCGAGGCCTTTAATCCGAAAGCTATTGGAGTAGGTGGTGTTATTGGGGTATTGTTGGTAGGTTTTAAAAGAGCAGCATTTTCAAATGAAGCAGGAGCCGGCTCCGCATCAATTGCGCATTCAGCCGTGAAAACAAAATATTCAGCTTCGGAGGGACTTGTGGCTCTTCTCGAACCTTTTATTGATACAGTAGTTATTTGTACGATGACCGCTTTAGTTATCATCATATTTAACTTCGGAGGAGAATCTGGTAAGCCACGATTTCAATATGGCAAAGTTGAAGTTCAGGAAGAATTTCAGGGTATAGAATTGAATAAAGAGATTTATAAAGTTGAGAAAGAACATATTGTTGTCAATGGTATTACCATACAAAATACAGATAAAGGTTTTCCCATTGTAAGTGTAGCGACTTGGGAAGATAGTCTAGGAAATGAAATTTCTGATCGAGATACCACTTTTCTTAATCCATTTGCTTACGCAAAAATCAATGGGGTTGATTATAAAAAAGAAGGGGACTTTTACATTGTAGGAGGCGAAAAACACAAAGATTTTGAGGGTAAAGTGATGATTAAAGGCAAGTTATATGAAGGTGCTGGTATAACTACTCAGGCCTTTGATGAGTATATTCCCTTTTCAAAATGGTTTTTAACCATTGCAGTGGTTTTGTTTGCTGTATCAACTATGATCTCTTGGTCATATTATGGATTACAGTCATGGAAGTTTTTATTTGGTCGAGGAAAAGGAGCTGATATTACCTACAAAGTTTTGTTTTTAGTATTTGTAATCATTGGAGCATCTGCCAGTATGAGCTCTATTTGGGGTTTTTCTGACGCAATGATTTTTGCCATGGTTTTTCCTAATATGATTGGTCTGTTCTTTCTGTTCCCGGTTGTTAAAAAACAATTGACAAGATATTTTGAAGCGATAAAATCATCAAAGGAGCCGAGTTAGGGTTTAGCAAAAAAAAAATTATTAAAGAGTCATTTTATATCTCGAAAAGAAAGAGAGGGGCCTTGCGTTCCATTAAGCGAAGCGTTTCGCTTACGCTCCTCTCTCTTAATTCGCTTTTTCAGATTTTTCAGGTGCTTTTT
>CAJWCX010000073.1 GCA_913031405.1 uncultured Flavobacteriales bacterium
ATCGATTAATCTTAATATCCCCTGAATGCAATTCGTCAGATAATCGTTTTGCAAATTCTTTGGTTCCTCCACCTCCGGGGATGAGTCCTACTCCAAATTCTACAAGTCCCATGTACAATTCGGCGTGCGCAACAACTTTATCGGCATGCAAAGAGATTTCACAGCCTCCCCCAAGTGCCATATTGTGAGGAGCCACTACTACCGGTATATTTGAATAACGGATTCTCATGGTAGTGTCCTGAAAGGCTTTCACCGCAAAATTGAGTTCATCAAAGTCTTGGTCTGCAGCCATCATAAAAATCATTCCCACATTTGCACCCGCCGAGAAGTTTTGACCTGTATTTGAAATGACAAGACCCTGATACTCATTTTCCGCAATATCAATGGCTTTATTGATGCCTTGAAGCACTCCACCACCAATGGTATTCATTTTAGTGTGAAATTCAAGGTTCAATATGCCATCACCAAGATGAACTAAAGTGCAGTCTGAATTGCCCCAAACTTTATTGTCATCTCTTAAAGAATTCAGGTCCACCAAATCTTCAGTTCCTGGAATAACTTGATATGATTTTGAGGCTGCATCAAAATACATGCGTTTGCCATTTTCTGTTTTATAGAATGAGGTCATGCCATTAGCCCGAAGCTCATCGATTGAAGAGCCCATAGATTTTCCGGCATCTTTTATAAATTTAGCTCCTTGTTCATAGCCAAATAAATCCCAGGATTCAAAAGGCCCAAGCTCCCATCCAAAACCTGCTTTAAGTGCATCATCGATTTTGTAATACTCTTCTGATATTTCGGGAATCCGATTCGAAACATAAGCCAAAAGTCCACCAAATATTTTTCGATAAAATTCACCAGCCTTATCCATTCCCATAATGAGCATTTTAGTTCGTTTCTTAAGGTCTTCAATCGGTTTTGCCATGTCTAGGGTCGGAAACTTAACTTTTGTTGGCGCCTCGTATTCCAAAGTGTCCAGGTTTAAGGCTAAAATCTTCCTTTTACCATTTTCATCTTTTTCTTTTTTGTAAAATCCTTGACCAGATTTTGAACCTAGCCAATTGTTTTCAACCATTTTGGCAATGTACTCTGGCAATTCAAATAGATCCTTTTCTTCGTCGTCTGGACAGTTTTGTTTCAAGCCATTAGCCACATGGACTAGAGTGTCTAATCCAACAACATCGCAGGTTCTAAATGTCGCTGATTTAGGTCTTCCAAGGATGGGGCCTGATAGCTTGTCAATCTCACTGACAGTGAAGCCCATTTCCCGAACAGCATGAAACAAAGCCATAATAGAATAGACACCAACCCTATTGGCTATAAAAGCAGGAGTATCCTTACATAAAACTGTTTTCTTTCCTAGTATTTTTGCGCCATAATCCATTAGGAATTCAATGATTTGAGGATCTGTTTTAGGTGTCGGAATGATTTCGAGAAGTTGCAAATATCTTGGTGGATTAAAGAAATGTGTTCCACAAAAATGTTTCTGGAAATCATCACTTCTTCCATCGAGCATCATTTGAATAGGTATTCCCGAGGTATTTGAAGATATAATGGTACCGGGTTTTCGGTGCTTTTCCACTTTTTCAAAAAGCTGCTGTTTAATGTCTAATCGTTCGACAATCACTTCAATAACCCAATCACAGTCTTTTATTTTGTGAAGATCATCATCAAAATTTCCGGTTACAATTCTATTCGCAAAGGCCTTATTGTAAATAGGAGATGGGTTGGATTTTAGTGCAAACTGTAGTGATGAATTAACAATTCGATTCCGAACCGATTGATCATCAATCGATGCCCCTTTTTTCTTTTCTGCATCATTGAGTTCATTAGGTACAATATCCAATAAAAGGACCTCACATCCCACATTTGCATAATGACAAGCGATTCGAGAACCCATTACTCCTGAACCCAATACTGCAATTTTCCGTATAAATCTTTTCATATTTTTTTTTTAAGATTCTGTATTCTTTTCTAGTTCTACTTCTTCAATTGCCAAATCCAAAGCATCCATAACATTAAAGAATCCTTTAAGATCACGTTCCTTAATTTTTGACGAGACTTTTTCATTGAACTCCAAAAGGAAGTTCTTTACCATTCTTCTACTATCTACTCCTTTTTGAGTTAAAAAAATATTCACTTTTCGTTTGTCTCCTTTAAGGTTTTTTCGTTCAATGAGACCGTTTTTTTCCATTGCATTGAGTGTTCTTGATAAGGAAGTGGGTTCCATGCCCATTTTAGGACCTAGCTGAGTGCTTAGGGTTCCTGATTTTTCAACAATCATAAGGATAAAACCCACAGACATGGTCGTTCCATGCATCATGGCTTTTTGATTGTACATGCGTGATACTCGATGCCATGCATGACGAATCAAAAAATCTAAAAAGATGATTTTTTTTTCACTCATTAAGAGTGTAAATTTAGTAAAAAATATTATGCATGCATAAAATTACCAAACTATTTTTGAGATGTAAACTGTGCCCTTCATAAGGGCAACCAATTCATTATTTTGATTGAATATTTCAATGTGATATAGGCCAGTTTTCTTACCTCGATGTATTTCTCTTGATGCACTGGTCAATCGATCTCCAATTTTCACCTTTACCAAGTGTGAGATGGATGTTTCAATACTAAAACTTTGATAACCATGGCTATTTGCGGCAAATGCCAGTGTTGAGTCTGCCAGAGAGTAGGATATTCCTCCATGTGCAATTGAAAACCCATTGAGCATATCTTCTTTGATCATGCACGAGAGGGAACATGATCCCTTTTCAATAGTATTCACTTCTATGTTCATCCAATTGCTGAAGGCATCTTTACTCATCATAAGATTGATAACTTCTTCAGGTGTCTTCATTTCATGTATGCGATCCATGCCAAAATATTTAAGTGATTTCTCAATTTATCCAATGCGATTTCTGCCTCCAAATTATTTAAATAGGTGCTATGCGAAACACGAAACCAGCCATTATGTTCAATAACTTTACGGTTCTTGCTTAAGCTTTCTCTGTTCGATGCAAACGAATAAGCATTTTGTTCTTGCTCAAAAGAACCAATCACAATATGAAAGTTTTTGGAACCTCTATCTAATTCAGATTCAATAGTTACATTATGGTTTTCATTAAGCGTTTCATTTTCGGAGGTCTCAATTATTATGCTATCTTGAACATCATCATTCGTTACGGATTCATCTTCAATGAATTGGATTTTTTCTTCTTTATGTTTTTTATTTGGTTTGTTCTGTATATTCTCAGTAATGATGCTCGCTTTTTGATTCCGTTGTTCTTTTTGAGTATTAAAAATTGTTTTTCTGTAAATGAACAGAAAAATGCTACCAATTATAATGATCATTGCAATCGATAAAATTGGAATCCATATTGGTTTCTTCTTTCTATCAAATTCAGCTTTTTCTAAAATGGGTTTTTGGACCTTGGGCTTTACATAATTTAATGGTGCAACATCCAAGTCGTCATTCCATTGCTCTTTTTCAGAATATTCTTTGGGATCTTCAGCCATGTTAAAATAGTTCGTTAAAATCGAAACACTTTTCAAGACGAATTCCTTTTTCAGTGTTTTTGAGGGTGCAGCATTCATTGACAGCATCATGCTCCAAAAATAAAATGTAGTTCTCTTTTTCTGCAATATTTAGAAAGGTTCCTTTTTCTTCAAGCGTAGTTAAAGGTCTTGTATCATAACCCATAACATAGGGCAGGGGTATGTGACCGACACTAGGTAATAGATCTGCCATAAAAACAAGAGTTTTACCCTTATATTGAATATGAGGAATCATCATGTTTTCTGTATGTCCGTCAACAAAAAGAATGTCCATATTTGGAAATACATCTTTTGTTAATGTTTCTTTTTTTGTAACAAACTTGAGCTGTCCGCTTTCTTGAATTGGTAAAATATTTTCTTTTAAGAAGGAAGCTTTTTCTCTACCATTTGGATTTATAGCCCATTCCCAGTGATTTTGAGTGCTCCAATAAGTGGCATTCTTGAAGTGAGGTCGAAATCCATTTTTTTGATCATTCCAAACAACTGCACCTCCACAATGGTCAAAATGAAGGTGTGTTAAGAATACATCGGTAATTTCGTCTTTGTGAAAACCCAATTGACTCAATCCTTTATTTAAAGAATCTGTTCCATGCAGATAATAATGAGAAAAAAATTTTTCAGATTGTTTGTTTCCCATACCTGTGTCAATCAGCATCAATCGTTTTCCGTCTTCAATCAATAAACTCCTTAGAGCCCAAGAGCACATGTTATTTTGGTCGGCTGGATTCGTTTTAGACCAAAGACTTTTGGGTACCACGCCAAACATAGCACCCCCGTCAAGCTTAAAAAACCCAGTATTTAAAACATGTATTTTCATGAGGCTTAAGTTATGGAATAATCCTCAAAGTCTTCTGTCATTTCGTGATCAACCTGATTGGTAACTGATATTGGTATGTAATCAACAGAAACATTGGTCTTGTCCAATCCAAAATCTTCAGCCGGCTTAAGGCCTATACTTTTGACAAAGCGATAGGCTTTAATACAAATATTTTGAAACCAAGTGAGGTCGTTGTCTGCAGATACTCTTGAATTGATGACCACAAACTTGAAATCAACTTCTTGGAACGTACCTCTTACTGATTCAAAAACACTCTCACCGGTAAGTTCATTTTTACTTACCATTTTACCGTGAATCTTCCGCATCATATATTCGAATTGATGCTCTTCCTTAAATCCGAGTTGAAGACTCACATAGTAACATGATTTATCAATGATTTCATTCACAGAGTAATGAACACCCCAGGGTTCATTTTGTATGTCAAGGTGTAAAAACCAAATAACTCCAGCTTTTCTCGGTTTTTTCTTAAATAAAGAATGGAAAACAGTGGTATCTAATTTATTAGATGAATTACTTCTCGTTGGAAAAACTATGTTTGAGGCTTCGTATGGTATCTTGGGATCGTTTTTAACGGCCTCAATGAGCTTTTTTGCTCTCTTCATAGGTACATACTCTGTAATACTGGTTCTCAATTCTTTTGCTTTGTTATAGAGGAATAATAAAACAAAGAAGGTTGTCGCAAGGATTAGTGTAAACCATCCTCCAGAAACAATTTTACCCAGATTTGACATGAGAAATACTCCTTCGATAGCAATAAATATCATGAAGATAATCGCATAGAACACTCTTGCTTTAGGATATTTCACAAGAAGTAAAAAACCAAGAAGTATTGATGTCATTACCATATCAATGGTAATGGCAAGGCCATAGGTGTGTTCCATTGCGCTTGATTTTCTAAAAATAAAGATGACCATTAAACATCCAAACATCAAGAACCAGTTGATAAAAGGGATGTAAATCTGACCTTTATTGTCTGTGGGGTATTTCACTTTAAGGTTGGTCCATAGCTTAAGCTTAATGGCTTCATTCATGAGTGTGAAGACCCCTGTAATCAAGGCTTGAGATGCAATAATGGTTGCTGCTGTTGCAATAGCGATAGCAAAAGGCATCATTCCACCAGGAACCATAGAATAAAACACCGTTTCACTTCCTTGAAGACCAAAGTCAGGCGAAAGACATAATGCAGCTTGTCCCATATAATTGGTAACCAAGAGGGTTGCTACAAAGCCCCAGCTAACTCGAATATTTCCCTTGCCACAATGGCCAAGATCGGAATACAATGCCTCTGCTCCAGTTGTACAAAGGAATACGGAACCTAAAATCCAGAACCCTCCGTCAATATTTGTGATAAGATTAACAGCCCACCATGGGTTCAGTGCTCTCAGCACACTTGGATTGTCTATAATCTGAAGAGCCCCAAGATATCCCAAAAATGAAAACCAAATCACCATGAAAGGCCCAAAAAACTTTCCAATAGCTGCTGTGCCAAATTGTTGAACAGCAAATAAAAGAACAATGATCGCGACGATAATGGGGATGACTGGTAAATTAGGGTATATGTTATTGATTCCTTCAACTGCTGATGAAATTGAAATAGCGGGTGTTATGAAGCCATCAGCAATGAGTGTTGAACAGCCTATTAATGCAGGGATTATAATCCATCGGTATCTCCGTTCTTTTAAGAGGGCAAAAAGAGCAAAAATACCCCCTTCTCCTTTGTTATCGGAATTCAGCGCAAAATAGATGTATTTAAAAGTAGCTATGAGCAGTAAGGTCCAGATTACACATGAAAGCCCACCTAAAATAAAGGCTTCATTAATGTTTTTTCCTCCTCCCGTAATGGCTTGAAAAACATAAAGAGGAGAAGTACCAATATCTCCGAATACAATACCGGTACTGATTAATATTCCTGCAAATGTTATTTTGCTTACGTTTGAGTCGCTCATTCAATGATATTGAAACAAAATTAATTCAATTTTTTGAATTAAGAATGTTATTTGTGACTTGAAATCTCAAATGAAAAATACTGTATATTTGCAACGAAAATGCCCACGTGGTGAAATTGGTAGACACGCCATCTTGAGGGGGTGGTGCCG
>CAJWCX010000074.1 GCA_913031405.1 uncultured Flavobacteriales bacterium
GACTGATGCAAGTAATAATACAAACAGTAAAATGTTTTCATTTACAGTCGTCGAATAATTCCAAGGGATTATCTTTATAAAGTCTAATTCTCTAATTTGTAGGAAATACCGATTCCCAAAACAGATTTAAATTGAGTTCGAGGTCCGAGATTTCCATTTTTATCTCGGATTTTAATGTCATCATCGTAGATTAGATTCCATTGTGCAGTTGCCGAGAATAAAGAATTGACTCTAAAAACAAAGGCAATTTCTCCATTAAGATCTATGTTTTCAGGATTTCGAAGATAATTACTAAAAAGCTCGAGCTTTGATTTTAGATCTATATTCTTCATTATTTTGGAATTCCATTTTACTTTGATAAAGGCCCCAAACTCATGTCGAACGTGCTCACCCTTATCCACTCCAAATGCACCGAGATTAGAAAGAGAGTCGTCCACAACAAAAGTTGTTTTAGCTGCAAAAGGAGAGCTAAAAATGGAAAAATTTGCATCCTTAATATAATCTGTACCCAAAGCCAAATTTAGATAGCCCGGAGCCATGAATTTAGAAACAGCCACAGAATCATTAGGATAAGTAAACCCATCAATAAATTGGGTTTTAAATCCAGTATTTATACTAATTAAAAAGCGCTTTGAAACACGCATACCGACAATACTCGAGATATCAATTTTATCATCTGTTTTCTGAAGATTGAGACCCTCTACTTCGTCCAAATATTTGATTCCTCCAAACGCCAAGGATACATCACTGGACCAATTCCACTTTTCTTTGTTGTAATCAGCACTTGCACTTATGTTTCCGATTAATGAAATGTTGTTTCGTCCACCTGAATTCCAATTCACAAATGAACTTTGCGTTCCACTCAGTGAATACAACGAGGTGAGCTTCCAAACAGACGCTGAATCTTTAACAATAGTTTCCTTAACTTGTGCTGAGACACAAAAAATGTTAAACACAAAAAAAACACCTATAAATGACTTAATTTTACCCAACATTGAAAACCAATTTTTTCCGTAAAATTACTTCCTTGTGAGAAACTGTATTATCTTATCTCTTTTAATTCTTCAACATACCTCTTTTAATTCACAAATTATTTCAGATTATTCCGATCCCGAACACTGGGTAATCTCACCGAAACATGATACGAGTTTGCACGCTGCATATATTTCAGATACAACACTACTGGCATATGCGGATGTTTTTTATGTTTACCCCACAGTTTTTACGGATAAGAAATATAAGGATTGGAATGTCTCTATAGACAATACCGAACAAAAACAAAAAACAAGAAAAGTGACCCGACTACAGGCCTCTGCATGGTCGGAAGCTGGTAGAATGTATGCACCATATTATACTCAAGCACATTTAAGGAGCTACACCAACCTTGAAACAGGAGGAAAGGTTGCTCTTTTAAAAGCTTATTCAGATGTCAAGAAAGCATTTGAATACTATCTTGAAAATTTCAATCAAGGAAGACCCCTCATATTAGCGGGACATAGTCAAGGCGCAACACATATTATGCTTTTATTGAAAGATTTTTTTGACGGAAAGAAACTACAAAAACAATTAATTTGTGCTTACATGCCAGGTGTGGCCGTGAAAAAAGATGAGTTCAAAACCATCACCATGTTGACAAATCCTACAGACGTGGGAGGTTTTGTTTCTTGGAACACATTTAAAAGAAGGTACAAAACAAAAAAGTACAAGGATTGGTATAAGGGTTCTGCGGTCATTAATCCTGTAACTTGGGATCTGAGTAGCTATGCAAAGCGCAGTCAGCACAAAGGATTTTTGTTTTGGGACGAAAATATGTATAAACAATCTTTTTCTACACATCTTGTTGATGGTGCCGTTTGGATTTCTATTCCTCATGTTCCATTTAGATCTCTTTCAGTCGCTATGAAAGATTATCACATTGGTGATGTCAATCTCTTTTGGGAAGACATCAGAATCAATGCAAAAGATAGGGTCAATGCGTTTAAACAAAGAGAATTGGCTAAACGCAGAAACAACTAAACTCTTTTCGTTTCTGATTGTTGTTTTAAAGACTTCAATTATATTTGCAATTTGATTCTTTAAACCTTTATTCATGAGCGGTTTCACAAGTAGACACATTGGTCCTGATTCATCTGAAAAACAACAAATGATTGACGCCATTGGTGTTAAATCTATCGAAGATCTCATCCATCAAACGGTTCCTTCACCAATTCGAATGTCTGGTGAACTAAATATTCCTGATGCCATGTCAGAGTATGAATTCATGAATCATATGCTTGAAAAAAGCAAATTGAATGTGGTAAATAAATCATTTATAGGTTTGGGGTATCACGATACAATCACTCCTTCTGTGATTCTAAGAAATATATTGGAAAATCCAGGTTGGTATACAGCCTATACCCCTTATCAAGCAGAAATTTCACAGGGAAGGCTGGAAGCTTTGTTAAATTTTCAAACTATGGTCATAGATCTTACAGGAATGGAGATAGCCAACGCATCCTTGCTTGATGAAGCAACGGCTGCAGCAGAAGCGATGTTGATGTTCTTCAATTCTAGATCGAGAACAGATGTAAAGAGTGGTAAAACAAAATTCCTCGTAGATGAAAAGGCGCTTCCGCAAACCATAGATGTCATTAAAGGTCGTGCAAAAAATATTGGAATCGATTTGGTCATTTCAGATATTGAAACATGCCCTCTCGATGATTCCTTTTTTGGTTCAGTGATCCAATATCCGGATATTAATGGTGAAGTCAGAGATCTAGAAGCCCGTATTTCCAAATTAAAAGAGTATGGTCTTCAAGTAGCAGTGGCAGCAGACCTTCTCGGCCTGTGCCTGCTGAGAGCTCCAGGGAAAATGGGCGCTGATGTGGTACTTGGCACTTCGCAAAGATTTGGTGTTCCTATGGGCTATGGAGGTCCTCACGCTGCATTTTTTGCAGCAAAAGAAGGCTTTAAAAGAAACATGCCGGGTCGAATTATTGGTATATCAAAAGATGCTGATAACAATACGGCCTTGAGGATGGCTCTTCAAACAAGAGAACAACATATAAAAAGAGGAAAAGCCACTTCAAATATCTGTACTGCTCAAGCGCTACTTGCCGTTATGGCCAGCATGTATGCTGTTTACCACGGGCCATCAGGAATGAAATCCATAGCGAAACACGCGCACAGCCTTGCCTCAACGGCAGCGAATGCACTAAAATCAATTGGTTATGAGTTAGGGTCGGATTCTTTTTTTGATACGATTTGGATCAAAAATGTAGATGCTGAATCTATCCGAAGCAAAGCGGAAAAAGCTGGAATGAATTTTTACTACAAAAGTAAGGGTGAAGTATTAATTAGTTTTGCTGAGCCACATACGCAGGATGACGTAAAAACAATTGTTCACATTTTTGCAGAGCTTAGATCTGAAAAAGTTAATGAATTATCCATTATTGAAGAATCTATATCTGATGAATACACCAGAAAAGATTCTATTCTCTCTCAAGATATTTTCAATTCGTATCATTCAGAATCGAAAATGATGCGCTATTTAAAAAAATTAGAAAACAAGGACTTATCTCTGGTTCATAGTATGATTCCTTTGGGATCATGTACCATGAAATTAAATGCAGCTTCAGAACTCATTCCAATTTCGAACCCCGCTTTTGGAGGACTCCATCCTTTTGCGCCTGTTTCTCAAGCGCAGGGATACATGGATATTTTTAAAGAATTACATGACGACTTGTGTGAATGCACAGGATTTGCTGGAATGTCCTTGCAACCTAACTCTGGTGCGCAAGGCGAATACACTGGTCTTATGGTCATTAAAGCTTATCATGAATCTCGTGGAGACCATCAAAGAAACCTAATGATCATTCCTTCATCAGCACATGGCACAAATCCGGCATCTGCTGTTATGGCAGGATTTAAAGTTGTTGTTACCAGCTGTGATGAGAATGGAAACATCAACGTGGATGAATTGAAAAAGGTAGCAGAAGACAATAAAGATACTTTAGGAGGACTAATGGTCACTTATCCCTCAACACATGGTGTATACGAAGAAGCTATAAAAGAAATCACAGGTATCATTCATGAAAATGGCGGGCAGGTATATATGGATGGTGCGAATATGAATGCTCAGGTTGGCATCACAAACCCAGGAAACATCGGAGCTGATGTTTGCCACCTTAACTTACACAAGACATTTGCTATCCCTCACGGTGGTGGTGGCCCAGGAATGGGGCCCATTGGTGTAGCAGCTCATCTCACTCCATTCCTTCCAGGTAATGCACTCACGAAAACCGGAGGAGATCAGGCCATAAATGGTGTTTCTGCCACTCCTTATGGAAGTGCATTGATACTTCTAATTTCTTATGGATACATCAAAATGCTTGGCGCGAAAGGCTTGAAAAACTCTACAGAAATTGCGATATTGAACGCCAACTATATCGCAAAAAAATTAGAAGGGCACTACCCTATTTTATACAAAGGTAAAAACAATACGGTTGCTCATGAAATGATTTTAGATTGTCGAGAATTTAAAAAATCTGCGGAAATTGAAGTCGCAGATATCGCAAAACGATTGATTGACTTTGGTTTTCATGCGCCCACGGTTTCTTTCCCGGTTGCTGGAACTTTAATGGTTGAGCCTACGGAATCTGAAGACAAAGAAGAACTTGATCGCTTCATTGATGCCATGATTAGAATTAGAGCGGAAATTAAAGATATCGAAAACGGACACGTAGACAAAATCAATAACTTGTTAAAAAATGCGCCGCATACAGCAAATTGTATCATTAATAAAAACTGGAATTTCCCATACTCGCCGCAAGAAGCTGCCTATCCTTTACCCTACTTAGTGGATAATAAATATTGGAGCCCGGTTAGACGTGTTGACAATGCATTTGGAGACAGAAACTTGATTTGTACTTGTCCTAGCGTTGAAAGTTATGTACATTTAGACTAAATGAAACTTGATATTTTAGCTTTTGGTGCACACCCTGATGATGTTGAATTGTCAGCTGGAGCAACTCTGTTGAAATATGCAGAAGAAGGCAAATCTATTGGTATAATAGACCTTACAGAAGGCGAATTAGGAACAAGAGGGAACTCAATAAAGCGATATGAGGAAGCCAAAGCAGCGAGCGCAATGCTCAGGCTCAAAATTCGAAAAAACCTAAATTTAGGAGATGGTTTTTTTGAAGTTTCAAAAGAAAATAAAATCAAAATCATTGAATTGGTAAGGTATCATAAACCAGAGTTGGTTCTTGCTAATTCCATATCAGATAGACATCCGGATCATGGAAGAGCCGCAAAGTTAGTTTCTGAAGCCTGCTATCTTGCAGGACTTAAAAAAATAAATACGCAGTATGAAAATGCCTCTCAAGAGTCGTTTAGGCCCAGACTTCTTTTGCACTATATCCAAGATTACTACTTAACACCTGATGTCATATTGGATGTCAGTTCACATGGAGATCAAAAAATTGACCTCATCAAGTGCTATAAGTCTCAATTTTACGATGTCCATTCAAAGGAGCCAAAAACACCTATTTCGGGAGAAGAATTTTTCTCCTATGTGGAAGGCAGGATGCTCAGTTATGGGCGCGAACTTGGTGTAAAATATGGGGAAGCTTTTAATCTATCAAGAACCATGGGAACAAAGGATCTTTTCACACTAAAGTGACTTAGTGATGTACCTCTTTTATATCTGAAGGATCATGTTTATGTTTAAACAACATGGCAAATAGAACCATAATCACAAATGCATATGTCGCAAAAGCCAACCAAGCCCCTTGCCAATCAGTAGCTCCACTGTCTAAAATAAAGAACTTATTAATGGCCCAGCTACTTACAATTGTTCCCAAATAAGCACCAAAACCATTGGTCATCATAACAAATACACCTTGAGCACTTGAACGAATAGACGGATCTGTTGTCGTTTCAACGAATAAGGACCCCGAAATATTAAAGAAATCGAATGCCATTCCATAAATTACACAGGAAAGCAAAATCATCCACAATCCACCAGCAGGATCTCCATAAGCAAATAAACTAAAGCGCAGTACCCATGCAATCATGGAAAAAATCATCACTTTCTTAATACCGAACTTTTTAAGGAAGAATGGAATTGCCAATATAAATAGCGTTTCGGATACTTGAGAAATCGACATCACAATAGTGGAATACTTTACCACAAAAGAATCAACATATTGCGGGATTTCTTTAAAGCTATCGAGATAGACATCACCATACATATTGGTCAATTGCAAGGCCCCTCCTAAAAACATAGAAAAAACAAAAAACAGAGCCATCTTGTAATTGGCAAATAATTTAAATGCTTTCAAACCTAACATTTCCAAAATACTAGAATCAGCACTTATAGATTTTTGAGGGGGGCATTGGGGAAGTGTAAACGAA
>CAJWCX010000075.1 GCA_913031405.1 uncultured Flavobacteriales bacterium
TAAGTCGACGCCGATCTTAAACCCCTGACTACAAGTAGTTGGGGGTTTTTTTATGGACTAAACTTTCATAGAACAAACGAAATAAGACAGTATGTACAGTCATTTTGTAAGGACAAATAACCACTAATGTTTATTGAAATAAAAATCCCTTTTATTAAATTTAAGGAACTTAAAAACCATACTGTGAAAAAAACATCTTTTCTCTCCCTGACCTTCATTTTGACCTTACTTTCTTTTCATGTCTTTTCTCAAAAGGATGTACTTCCCAAAAAGATGACAGACTATGAAAAAACCATTATGGATGACTACCTTTCTTCCTTTGACAACAAAGGAATTACGACTCCTCCTCCTTACACAAATATTCGAACTGCTGCCGAATGGGAAGAGGTTCAGGCGCTTGTTATAACGTGGACCAATCAATTCAATAGCATTCAAAAACAAATTGTAGAGGCTGCTCAGGAGGAATGCACTGTCATCATTCATTGCTCCGATTCTAACAGCGTTAAATCTTACCTGAACGGTCAAGGTGTGACAGATGTCAATATCGATTATATCGAAGTGCCCTATAATTCAATATGGATTCGGGACTATGGCGCGAACACCTGCTATGCAAATGGTGTAGAGGATATCTTTCTTACAGATTGGATCTACAATAGACCTCGACCCTCTGACGATGTGATTCCCGATGCTTATGGAGACTATTTGGGTATTGATGTGTACTCCACCGCCGCAAACCCAAACAAGATCATGTCTACTGGTGGAAATTGGATGTCGGATGGTGATGGTATTGCCTTTTCATCGGAATTGATTCTTAATGAAAACGATGGCAATGGAGATTTTAACTCACTATCATATCCAGACCATACAGAAGCTGAGCTTGACCAAATTTTTCAAAACTGGATGGGCATAGACGAGTACATCAAAATGACGGAGCTGCCCTACGACGAAATCCATCACATTGACATGCACATGAAGCTTCTTGACGAAGAGACTCTATTGGTAGGAGAATATCCTCAAGGTGAGTCGGATGGTCCTCAAATCGAAGCCAACATACAGTATGTGCTGAGTAATTTTACCACAAAATTTGGAACACCTTTTAAGCTGGTTCGTATTCCGCAACCTTCCGCAACCAATGGGAATTTTCCTCCCAATGCATACTACAGAACATACACCAACCTGACCTTTGTTAACAACACCATTTTGGTTCCAACCTACCGACAAGAATATGATACGATTGCATTTCGTATTCTCGAAGAAAACCTACCTGGATATACAATCGCAGCTATTGATATTGACAATTCGGGTCAAAACCTTATCTCTAATGGTGGAGGGATTCATTGCATTACACATACTGTTGGTGTTAATGAACCTATTTACATTACCCATAAAAAACTTGAGAATACTGCTGATACACAAAATGATTATTTGGCTACAGCGTCGATTCTTCACAGAGATGGTATTTCTTCGGCTTCACTATTTTACAAAACAGATCCATCATCTCCTTATGACGAAATCACTATGAACAATACCAATGGCGACGAATGGTCTGGAGCTATTCCGGTACAGCCCTTAGGAACAACCGTCTATTATTATATTCAAGGTACGGCATCCAATGGAAAGCAAGGTGTTCATCCTTTTCCAGCCCCTGAAGGCAACCATGTTTTTGATGTTTTTGATCCAGGAACCGTTTCCTTGGAGGGAGGTGTTAACATTCAATTGAATATGATTTATCCCAATCCAGCCAAGGCTATTACGGTAATTCCAATTAGTAGCAATCGACAACAAAAGGTGTGCATTCAGCTGGTGAATCTTCAAGGTGAAATCGTAAATGAGGTATACAATGGTGAAATTACTGCTGGCGACAAAAACTTTTTTATCGATGCTTCGCATTATGCTTCGGGTCTATATCAGGTTCGGATTCAGACCGATGAATATGAGCAGGTTCAAAAGCTAATCATTGAAAATTAGAAGAACACTTAATCATTCTAACCAATCAAAAACACACAAGGTGATTTGCTTAGATCGTAGGCGTTTTCTCTCCAGTCTAATACACTCATGCTTCGAACTCGTTGGTTGTGAAGTGTAATATTTGAAGCAATACAAAGCTGGGTATGATCTGCCAGTTCGTTCAATAAATCTTCCAACACATTCATGTTTCGATAAGGTGTATCCATAAATATTTGCGTATAACCTTTTCTCCGAGCTACAAATTCATAGCTTTTGAGTGTTTGAATGCGTTCTTTTCTATCCTTTGGCAAATAGCCATGAAAGCTAAATTTTTGACCTGAAAATCCACTTCCCATAAGAGAAAGTAATATTGATGAAGGTCCCACAAGAGGCATGACCGCTATTTTTTGTGAGTGCGCTAAAGAAACAATATCTGCGCCAGGATCAGCCACACAGGCGCATCCTGCATCAGAAATAACACCAACATTTTTGCCCTCGATTAGCCATCGGAGTGCTTTCATAGTATCCTGTTCAGTGCTTCTTTTATTCATCTCGATAAATAGGGAATCGTCTATAGGAAATTGACGGTCCATTTTTCTAAGCAATCTTCTTGCAGACTTCAGGTTTTCTACCATGAAATGACGTAGCGATTTAGAGTCTTCTTGAACGGTTTGAGGAATAATATCCTCTATGCTTTCACCGCCAAGGGTATTGGGAATAAGATATAAAGTACCTGTTTTAGCCATATTTTAGTTTTTCAATGATGACGTCAGTAGCCCTGTCCAACAAATCAAAGACATGATCAAACCCAGCTTGACCGCCATAATAGGGATCGGGGACTTCTTGAATGGAGTTGGAATGTCCTAGTTCATCCAAAATCAGCTTTACTTTTTCTATGTCTTTTTCGTCTCTTGCCAATCGAGTCACGTTGTGGTAATTTGATTTATCCATTACATAGATTAAATCAAATCGATCGTAATCTGCTACCTCAAATTGACGTGCACGCAGAACAGAGATGTCAATTCCATTCTGTATTGCGGTTTCTGTCATTCTTTCATCGGGAGGACCTCCCACATGGTAATTGGCCGTTCCTGCTGAATCTACCCTTGCTGAAAGTCCATCGCGTTCCACTTTATGTCTTAATAGGCCATCAGCTAAGGGCGATCTACAAATGTTTCCTAAACAAACCATTAAAATATTCATGCTGCGAATATAATTAGAATCCCTTACATCTTTATTGATATAGCTTTCGTCCTTTCCATTCCTGACGGTGATAAAAAAACGACAAAAGAATCAAGAGGTTGTAAAAGGGGAAAATTAGGCCGTAAATAGGCATAAAAGATAGGAGTTTCTTTTTTTGAATGGCGCTAAAGTAAGGGATCAAAAAAGAAAGATCAAGCAAAGATTTAACAGCAAAAAAGAGAAGAAAAAGCTTCAAGTCATGAAAAGCCCAATAAGCGAATAATACTAAGAAAGAGACTGACATGGTGAATTGAATACCCGCCCAAAATAAGAGTAGTCCATCTTGAATGTAAAATGATTTTCCCATCCATCGAGAACGTTGTCTTAAATAAGCTTTCAAGGTATTTGGGCTATTGGTTCTAACAATACAATGCTCTGAGCTGACAAGTTGTATGTTTTTTTGAGCTCTAGTCATGTTTCTCAAAAGGAACATGTCGTCACCGCTCATAACGTGTACATGTTCATTAAGGGCGATGACCTCAAGATACGCAGCCCTTTTTACTAATAGATTGGCACCATTGCACATTATGGGGCGAAGCCAATAGGTACTTGCTTGATTCACGAAGTTTGCGAGATAAAAATCAATTTCGCCAATAGCTTGTATTGTATTTTTAGAGCGAAATTGCACCGGAAGAATCATTAGATCGGCTTCAGGGATTTTCTGAATCTGCTGAAAATATTCGGGTTCTACATCCACATCTGCATCCCAGCACAGTACATAATCACTCTGTGCTTTTTGAATGCCCAGTAGCACCGCGGCTTTTTTACCCCTTTCTTTTTCATCAAGATAATAGATACTCATATGACTAGGTCTTTCCTCAAATAACCGCTTCCAGTCATCATCAGAGTGGTCATTGATAAAAATGATTTCTTTTGGGGTAGTGGATAATGTATCTAGTGTTTTTAGCAGGGATTTTAGATTTTCGTATTCGTTTCGAAAAGGAATAACAAGCGTTATTTCATCCAACGTTACATTTTCTCCTGTGGTTTTTTTTGCCTTTGAGATTCCTTTCCATCCTGTAAATAAAAACACATAAAATACGGCATAAAGCGCAATAAGAACACTAAATCCAAGCATGATGTTTTTGTTTTTTCACAAGTAATGTCGCCATTAAGGCAGGGATGATTTGGTTCAGCAACCAGGTTGAAGTTGCCGCCATGATGACAAGGGGTGCAGGCATGGCAATCAAACTCAATACAGTGACTGCAACTGTCTCTCTTACAATCAGCTTTCCCATAAATAAGGAGGGTGAAATCGTAATCGCACCAAACATGAGCATGATCCATAGCAGAAGTTCTAAGTCAAATGAGGCATCAAAAACAAGTAATGCTACAAAAAACTGAAGAACAAAAATGATATATCTACCTAGGGAAAGCAGAACAAGCTGCCCTCTTCTTGTTTTAGAGATTACGATGTTTTTGATCTGCTTTAAAAAGCGTATCGAGATTTTATGTAAAAACAAGTCTCCGAAGAAAAAAAGAACAAAAAGCCCGACGTTAATAATCAGCAATAGTAAATGCAATAGGGGCTCAATAGCATTAAAATATAAAACTTGCAGGGCCACGATTCCAAGGGCAATACTTATGATGAATTGGGCGCCATTCGAGACTAGTGTATTAACGACGATGTTTTTTCTAGAAGATTTTGGGAAGTAGAACATTCTTCCAATAAAATTCCCGGCATAGGCAGGTGTAATCACGCCAGAAACAATACCTGAAAGAAAGGAATGGAATTTTTGCTTGGTCTCAACTCTTTCGTCTTTGACAATCACAGTCCATTTTTGCCATTCAAATAATAAATTTAAAGGCATCAATAAAATCAAAACAAGCAGGTATTCGAAATGAAATTCTCCCGAAATCTTAAATCCACCTGGGAGCGATGAAATACGATGGTAAAGAAAATAAATGAGCAGACTTAAAACCCCTAATTTTAACAATAGGAAAAAAATCGACTGAAATTGTTTAGATTTAATCACTAAAACCAAATTGAGTGTCTGAAGATAAGATAATTCTCGGAATTGACCCTGGGACTACGGTAATGGGGTATGGCTTGATTCACATTAAAAAGAGTGAGGTGTCTATGATTAATTTTGGCATTATACAACTAAAAAAGATTAACAATCACCCTGATAAACTCAAACGAATATTGGAGCGATTGAATGGTTTAATTTTGGAGTTTAAGCCAGATGAAATGGCCATAGAAGCGCCTTTTTTTGGTAAAAACGTCCAATCGATGTTAAAGCTAGGAAGAGCACAGGGTGTTGCTATAGCAGCAAGTTTGAACCACAATATTCCATACGAAGAGTATTCTCCGCGAAGAATAAAACAATCCATTACTGGTTCGGGACGAGCCTCAAAAGAGCAGGTGGCAGCCATGCTTCAAAGCATCTTGAAATTTGAAGAAATGCCTAAATATTTGGATGCGACAGATGGCCTTGCGGTGGCTTTGTGCCATCATTATTCAAATGGCAAAGGCGAAAACAATAAAAACGAGTCTAGCTCATGGCAGAGTTTTGTTCAGTCTAACCCCGATCGATTAAAAAGTTAAGTGTGATTGAAATATATACAGACGGTAGTTCTCGAGGAAACCCTGGTCCAGGGGGTTATGGTATTGTCTTATCATACAACCAAAAAGAAAAGGAGATATCCGAAGGGTTTAGAAAAACGACCAACAATCGAATGGAGCTTCTGGCTATAATTGTTGCTATTGAATCACTAAAGACTTCAAAGATTCCCATTAAAATATATTCGGATTCTAAATATGTGATTGACGCCATAACCAAAGGCTGGTTAAAGTCATGGATTCAAAAAGGATTTAAAGGCAAAAAGAATAAAGACTTGTGGATGCGTTTTGATAAGGCGTCAAAGGGTTTTAATATCAGCTATCAATGGGTAAAAGGTCATGCGGGTAATACAAAGAATGAACGTTGTGATTTTCTTGCTGTTGAGGCCTCAAAAAACTCAAGTTTAAGTGTGGATTACGAATACGAATCTAATGCGGATACACCCGATTTATTCTGATTCAATGACGGTTACAAATCCGTGTTGATCAATAAGCGTTCCACCATACATTTCACCCTGAAGCTGATAATCAGTCATTTGAAATAATTCA
>CAJWCX010000076.1 GCA_913031405.1 uncultured Flavobacteriales bacterium
AAGAGGGCCAACTGTTGTACCCAAACTATTGATTCCTCCACCCAAATTAATGCGATTGCTTCCTGTTGCGTCATCCCCCAATGCAATCATAAATGGATTAGCCGAAGTTTGTTGTAAAGAAAACCCCAATGCTACTATAAACAGACCTAAGAGCATCCCTGCAAATACATTTAGATAAACAGAAATAATCATTGCCAAAGCACCCAAGGCCGAAAACAAAAGCCCATATACAATGCTTTTTTTATATCCCCATTGTCCCACCAAATCTTTTCCGGTAGAAGACCCAATAATAAAGAGCAATAATGCGCCTAGGTAATAGGCCAAATAGAACGCAAAATCAATTAATTGGCTTTGAAATTGATCAAGGTTGAAATAACTTTTACAAAAGGGAATGAAAACACTATTTCCTGCTGCGATGAACCCCCAAAAGAAGAATACAGTCGTTAATGTAAATAAAGCACCTTGATTTGTTTTGGCTGGCATATCGGATGAATTTTAATCAGCCAAGTTATGAATATTTCAGAATTAGCTTATGTTTTTTTTATGCATCATTGAAGATTCTGAAATATTCAGAAGCTTTACAACTTCATTAAATATCCCTTCGGTATCGTATCCGCAATCGGCCCACAATTCCTCTTGGGTTCCATGCTGAATATAGGTATCAGGAATACCCAAACGAACCACATCGGCCTTGTATTTTTGGTCTACCATAAATTCAACAACCGCAGAGCCAAAACCTCCCATAATACAACCATCTTCTAACGTAATCACCTTATCGAACTTTGTAAAAATCTCATGAAGTAGTAGCTCGTCTATGGGTTTTACGAAGCGCATGTCATAATGGGCCACTGAAACACCCTTTGTTTTAAGTTTCTCTATTGCTTTTTGCGCAAAATTGCCAGGGTGTCCGATCGATAAAATGGCAAGGTCTTCCCCATTAGTTAGCCTTCGTCCCCTGCCAATAGGGATTTCTTTCATTGGGGTTTTCCAATCCTTTAAAACACCTTTACCTCTTGGGTATCGAATTGAAAAAGGCCCTTTTTGAGGCAGCTGAGCAGTGAACATTAAATTTCGAAGCTCTTCCTCGTTCATGGGAGCTGATACAGTCATGTTAGGAACACAACGCATATAAGACAAGTCATATGCGCCGTGATGAGTTGCCCCATCCGCTCCCACTAATCCAGCACGATCAAGACAAAAAACAACATTTAAATTTTGTAAAGCAACATCGTGTATCACCTGATCATATGAACGCTGCATGAATGTTGAATAAATATTGCAAAAAGGAATAAGTCCCTGAGACGCAAGCCCTGCGCTAAACGTGACTGCATGTTGTTCGGCAATGCCAACATCAAACGCCCTATTCGGCATTGCTTTCATCATTATGTTCAATGAACAACCAGAAGGCATTGCAGGGGTCACACCCATTATTTTGTCGTTCCTTTCTGCAAGCTCAACTATTGTATGTCCAAAAACCTTTTGATATTTAGGTGGCTCATTGCTTGTAGGAATCACCTTCACAATCTCTCCGGTTTCTTTATTAAAAATACCAGGCGCATGCCACTGAGTAGGATCACCTTCCTCGGCATATTTATAACCAGCACCTTTTCTTGTGATACAGTGTAGTATTTTCGGTCCAGGAACATCTTTTATTTCCATTAGCACCTTGGTCAAGCGTTTGACATCATGACCGTCAACAGGACCGTAATACTTGAAGTTTAATGATTCAAACAAATTGCTCTCGGCACCACCCTTTATCAAATTTGACAGTTTACTCGCAATGCTTTGTGCATCAGCTCCGTATTTTGAGAGCTTCCCCAAAACCTTCCAAACCTCATCTTTTGTACCTTGAAAGGACTTTGATCGTTTAAAATCCTTTGAATATGACCTTAACCCACCGACACTAGGATCTATAGACATCCCATTGTCGTTTAATATTACCAATAAGTTCGTGTCTTTTTCAAATCCTGCATGATTCAATCCCTCAAATGCCATTCCCGCAGTCATCGCGCCATCCCCTATCACGGCAATGTGTTGAATCTCTTTGTCTCCTTTGTATTTATTAGCAAGAGCCATTCCCAAAATAGCCGAAACAGATGTCGAAGAGTGTCCCACGCCAAAAGTATCGTATTCACTTTCTGACCGCTTTGGAAAACCTGAAACACCCCCTTTAAGTCTATTGGTATGAAAATGAGATCGCCGCCCAGTGAGAATTTTGTGCCCATAAGCCTGATGTCCAACATCCCAAATCAACTGATCTTTTGGCGTATTGAAAACATAGTGAATCGCAACAGTCAGCTCCACGACTCCCAGGCTTGCTCCAAAATGACTGTTTCCGATATCAGAGATCACATCAATGATATATTCCCTTAGCTCTGAGGAGACCTGTGGAAGATCGTCTAGAACAAATTTCTCCCTAAGATCCTTTGGAAAATTAATCTGACTTAATAATGGTCCTGCTTTGTAGTCACTCATATTTCAATTAAACAAAATTATACGTTTCGTATATATTAACCTAAAAAATAAGATTTTAAAAAAAGGAAATCAAGGTTGTTAAAGAATCGGTCTGCGCTTCCATTCAAGGACGTAAACCATTACAACAAATATCACTAATAAACAATTCTGAATAATAAAATTCCATGTATAATTATCCATTCTAAGATAGGGAGAAAGTGCATAAAGCAAGAGAGAAAGACCGATATAAAGCACAACTTTTTTAAGGTTATATGGAATCGGATAGTACTTTTGGCCTAGCATATAGGATAAAACCATCTGGACGAAATAAACAATCAAAGTGGCCCATGCGCAAGCCATATAACCATATTTAGGAATACATAGCACATTTATGACTACTGTTAAAAAAGCCCCTGTTAAAGCTATGTATGCACCAAATTGAGTTTTTCCACTGAGTTTGTACCATATACTTTGATTAAAGTAAATACCTAAGAATATATTGGCCATCAGCAATATCGGAACGACCTTTAAACCCACCCAATAAGCTTCATTTTGTATAAAATACTTGAACACATCAATGTTTAATGTCACCAACAGAAAAACGACACAAACAACAGCGATAAATACATTCATGATTTGGCTGTATATTTTGTTTCTGTTCTCATTTTTCATTTGGTTGAAAAAGAAAGGTTCAGCCGCATATCTATATGCTTGTAATAATATAGTAACCAGCATAGCCAACTTGTAGGAGGCGCTGTAAATACCTACCTGGGCTTCAGCTTGTTCCAGCGAAGATGGGTTTCCGGGGTTAAATAAAATTTGTTTTAAAAGAATTCGATCAAGGGTTTCGTTAATGATCCCGGCAAAACCGGCGATTGCCAGAGGAAAGGAATAAAAGATCATCCGTTTTAATAAATTCCAGTCGATGGCTGCGATTTTACTAAACGACTTAGAAAGGAACAATAGCTTAACCGATGATGCCAATAAATTGGCGACAAATATGTAGAACACCCCTTCATCTGGATTTTTCGGATTGAAATATACAAGCAGAAAAACCAGGTTCAAAACAATATTGACAGCGATAGAAGAAAGCTGTATAATCGAAAACTTTTTTGCCTTTTCTTCTGCTCTTAACTGAGCTAGTGGGAGGGCGCAAATGGCGTCAATACCTACAATTGCCCCAAGCATAATGATGTATTCCCCATGGTTTTCATAGAGCATAAAACCAGCAATATTCTCATTGAAAACGAGGATTAAAAAAAAGAATAAAGAATTAAGCGCAAACAGAGCCGAAAAGGAAGTCGAAAAAACACTCGCTTTATCCTTTTCATTTTGAAGAAACTTAAAGAACGCCGTTTCCATACCGAAAGTGAGTATGACTATCAAAAATGCTACCCAAGCATACAGTTCCGACACAACACCATAGTCTGCAGGATTCACAAAAACGTAGGTATATAAAGGGACAAGGAGATAATTGAGTAGGCGACCCACAATGGATGACACACCATAAATGGCAATCTCTCCAAAAAGCTTTTTAATTGGATTCGCCATATACTTTTTATCTGAAGTTTGCTTTCCTTTTTTCTAAAAAGGCTGTAGTACCTTCTTTGAATTCGGATGTGCCAAAGCATTTCCCAAATTCTTCAATCTCCACATGAAAACCATTCACACCGTCTTGGTAACCAGCATTGACAGACCTGATTGCAGATCTAATAGCCATTGGGGAGTTTTTCAAAATTTTTCTTGCAATACCTTCACAAGTAGCAATAAGTTGTTCTTGTGGTACAACATGATTGACAAGGCCCATTTCTTGAGCTTCATTTGCAGAAATCATTCCAGCAGTAAAAATCATTTCATTGGCTTTTCCCTTTCCAACAAGTTGAGCCAAACGCTGTGTTCCCCCATAACCAGGAATCACGCCCAAAGAAACCTCAGGTAATCCCATTTTGGCATTTTCACTTGCCACTCGAATGTGTGCGCTCAAGGCTAATTCCAATCCTCCTCCCAAAGCAAAACCGTTAACCGCTGCTATAATAGGCTTGGGGAAATTTTCTACAAAGTCAAAAAGTATTTTTTGTCCTTGAGAAGCCAACATCCCTCCTTCTGAAATTGAAAAATCTGCAAATTCTTTGATGTCGGCACCAGCGACAAAAGCTTTCTCTCCACTTCCTGTTATAACAATCACACCTGTATTTGAATCTTCTTCACAATTTCGTAAAGCCTGATTCAATTCCTCTATGGTTTTTTTATTCAAGGCATTAAGATGTGAGGGTCTATTAATCGTTAAATAAGAAACATAGTCCTTATTTTTAATGGTTAGGTTGTCAAACATTTGTATTCTTTTTAGGTTAAAGATAATAGATAAAACGAATGCACTTTTTTACTGATTATTTTTATTTATAAACACATTGCTAAATTCGAAAGATTCAATAACCCCTTATAATTCGTAATTTTGCCTCACGATTATTTCGCTTGATGATTTTGATTCATGACACTAAAAAATTTTTTATCGTTTACTAAATTCAGACTTTCTTTGTTGGTAGTGCTTTCTGCATTGTCAGGGTATCTTTTTGTCGATGGACAAGACCCTATTGTTATTTGTTGCCTCATCTTTGGTGGTTCTCTTGTTACAGCTGCTTCGAATGGAGCAAATCAAATCTGGGAAAGAGACCTAGACAAACTCATGAAACGGACATCAGAAAGGCCTATTCCTACCGGACAATTATCTGTTAAAAGCGCTTATGTTATTGTAATACTGTCTTTGCTTTTAGGAACAGCCCTTCTTTACCAGATTAATCTGAAATGTGCAATGTTAGGGCTGTTTGCATTTGTTAGCTACGTGTTCATGTATACTCCCCTCAAAATAAGAACACCTTGGGCTGTTTTTGTGGGAGCATTTCCAGGAGCAGTACCACCCTTGCTTGGAGCCATAGCTGCAACAAACGAATTTAGTTTTATACCTGGCATCTTGTTTTTTGTTCAATTTACTTGGCAATTCCCTCATTTTTGGGCCATTGCCTGGGTCACTCACGAAGACTATAAAAAAGGAGGCTTTAGCCTTTTACCGTCTTCCCAGGGAAAATCAAAACAATCGGCATTTCAGATTATGATTTACTCCCTTGCATTGATACCTTTTAGCCTAACACCTTGGTTATTTAATTGGACAGGGTGGACTACTTTTTTTGTGGCGTCATCACTCGGAATTCTTTTCTTTTTGTACGCCGTTAAACTGTTTATCAATCTCGAAGATTCAGATGCGAAAAAACTTATGTTCGCTTCGTTTGTTTATTTACCAATCATTCAATTCACTTATGTGCTCGATAAAATTTGAGCAAATTAAATTTTTAAGTAATGGATTTATCTAAAGACAAAGACCCAGTCGTCAATGAAAAAATGAAAAAGAATCTCGTTTATGTGAGCATCTTTAGTATTATCATGTTTTTCGCCGGTTTATCATCTGCCTACATTGTATTAATGGGAGATTCCATGTGGGTAAAAGCTGGAATGCCTGATGCTTTCTGGTGGAGCTCGGCTTTTATCGCCTTGAGTAGCTTTACTTTCATCTATGCCATAAAAATGGCCAAGCAGAACAAACTGAAGATGCTGAAAACTTCAATGGCAATTACTCTACTTTTGGGTTTGATTTTTGTTTATTTTCAATTCAAAGGTTTTGATGAGCTCAAGAAAAATGGGATTTATGGCACCAGTACCATAATGGTTTCTGAAGGGAAATATGGACAACCTTTTGAGGTTAAAATAAATGGTGATTACGTAACTGTCAAAGACAATATTTACATGTTGAATGAAAAACCCCTA